>CALUZE010000026.1 GCA_944325235.1 uncultured Elusimicrobiales bacterium
GAAACGGAAGATACTTTCATCGCCGATTTGGCGGTAGCCACCAACGCGGGCGCCATCAAAACCGGCGCACCGGCCCGCGCGGAACGGACGGCCAAGTACAACCGCTTGCTGCAAATTGAAGCGGAACTGGGCGACAAAGCTGTCTACGCCCAGGCCAAGGCGTTCAAACGATAATGAAGCACGACTTAAAAGACGTTTTAATCCGTCATCAAAAGCCACTGTTATGGGCCGCCGGGCTCATAGCAGTGGTTGTTATTTTTCTGGGCAGCAGCATTATCAGCCTGGTGCATAACAAGCGGGAAATGCACAAGCTGGAGCGCCAAAGCGCAGCGCTGGACGGACAACACCAAGAACTGCTGCGCAAATTGGATTTACTGCAAAAGCAGAACCTGAATTACCTGGAAGAAGTCGCCCGGACGCAATACAATATGGTCAAACCCGGCGAAATACAATTCCGCATTCCGCAAGAGTAGAGGTTTTTATGCATATAGACGTTATCAACCTGGGCCCGATGGACAACTGCACATACCTGGTGAGCGAAGGCTCGGACGCGCTGCTGATTGACCCGGGCTGGGACATGAATTTTTTGGAGCACACGCTGGAAGAAAAAAAATTAAATCTGCTGGCCGTGTTGTTTACGCACGGGCATTTTGACCACGTCAAATTTGCCCAACAACTGCTGGAAAAACACCATTTAAAGGCCTATATCGCCAAAAGCGACGTCGTGTTAAGCGGCATAGACCCGCATATGCTAAACGCCTACGAAGGCCCCCAAAACCTGCATATCGGCCCGTTTGAGGTGGACATCATCCCCACCCCCGGCCATACCGCAGGCGGCGTGTGCATCAAAATCGGCAACGCGCTGTTTACGGGCGATACACTGTTCCCCGGGGCGTGCGGGCGGGTGGATTTGCCGTCTTCCAACCCGCGCGAAATGCGCAAGAGCCTGCTAAAACTTTCCGAACTGCCGGAAGATACCCAAATTTTTGCCGGGCACAGTTACAACGGCAAATGCAGTTCCACCATCGGCTACGAACGGCTGAAAAACCCGTTTATGCGCAACGCCATCCGCGATAAGGACACCCTGTAATGCACCCGGTATTTTTGCAAATCGGTTCTTTTGAGCTGGCCAGCTACGGCCTGATGACCGCGCTGGGCTACGCGGCGGCAGCGCTGTATTTATTGCCGCGGCTTAAAAAAATCGGATTGGACCAGGACACCTTTTGGAACATTCTGTTTATCGCCTTTATGGGGGCGTTAATCGGCAGCAAACTGCTCTATATTATCGTTTCCTGGCCGCAGTTGGGCGCCACGCTGGCCGAAAAACTGACCAACATCGTGCGCGATTTCCGCTACGGATTCGTGTTCTTTGGCGGGATGATTGTATCGGTCGGGGCGCTGGTATGGTACATCAGAAAGAAAGGGCTGCCCCTTTTTAAAACGGCCGATTTTCTGATTGTGTCGCTCCCGCTGGGGCACGCTTTTGGACGCATCGGCTGTTTTTTGGCCGGCTGCTGCTACGGCCGCCCGACGGATATGCCTTGGGGCGTCGTATTTACGGACGCGCACTCCCTGGTACCGCCGGAACTGCTGGGCATAGCATTGCACCCCACCCAGCTCTACGAGTCCGCGGGCAACCTGCTGTTATTTTTCCTGCTGCACGCGGCGTACAAAAAACCGCACCGTGCCGGCACGATACTGGTAGAATATATTTGGGGATATAGCCTGATGCGGTTTATCATTGAATTTTTCCGCGGCGACTTCCGGGGCGAATATCTATTGTGGTTTTCCCCCTCGCAGGCCATCGCCTTGTTGGCGGCGGCCGTCGCCTTTGTATTATGGATACGTTTGAAAAAGGATACACAAAATGGCTGAAACTAAAAAAATCGTTTTTGACGGATACACCCGCCGCTTGGACGTATTTGCCGCCGACGAACTGGCGGACTTTTCGCGCGCCATCGTGCAGAAAATGATTAAAGACGGCAAAATCACCGTCAACGGCAAAAAAGTCAAGCCTTCCTGGCCGCTGACGCGGGGCGAAGTGGTGGAAATTGAACTGCCCGAAGCCCGCGCCAAAACCGATTTGAAAGACCTCATCATCCACGACGCCAAGGACTTTTTTGTGCTGATTAAACCCGCGGGCATGCTGGTGCACCCGCAAAGCCCCGTGTGGGAAGAACACCCGGAGGCGGTCTTCTCTACCGAAGAAACTTTGGTGTCCGTCATTCTGGCCAATCCCCCCAAAGGGTTTGACACGTCCATGCCGCGGGCGGGCCTGGTGCACCGCCTGGACCGCGAAACAAGCGGGGTGATGTTGGTAGCCAAGAATGCGGAATTCCAGGCCGAAATGGTGGCAATGTTTGCCAACCGCGAGGTACACAAAACATACCACTCCATTGCCTGCGGCGAAGTGCCGGACGACGAAGGCACCATTGACGTGCCCATCGGGCGCGTGGCCGGCGGCAAAATCAAAGCCTCGGACGTCGGGCGCGAAGCCATTACGGACTACAAAGTGCTGGAACGCAAAAACGGATTTACGTATATTGAGCTGTACCCGCGCACCGGCCGCACCAATCAGCTGCGCGTCCATTTAAGCTGGCTGGGGTACCCCGTGCTGGGGGACTGGCTGTACCGCGGCGCCACGGCAGACCGCCTGATGCTGCACGCGCGGCGCATTGAATTCAAACACCCGCTGACGGGCAAAAAACTCAAGTTTGAAGCACCCGTCCCGCCGGACTTTGTGGCGGCGTGGGAACGCGTGACGCAAGCTAAAAAGTAATTTCTAATTTGTTGAAACAGTTCCGCCCGGCGACAATTTTCGCCGGGCGTTTTTATTTTCACGGCGAGGTCCATCGCCAAAAGACTGAAGTATGCCGCCGCCAGGGCTGGGGGTTTTCCCGTTCACACCTGGGGGGTTTCCTTGCCAGGGGGCCGCGGCACGCAGCCGTGTTGCCCCGCCGGGGAAAACACATTTTTCCAAACTAATCCATTTTTTCGCTTTCTTTCGCCCGTCAAAATTTTTATGGTATAGAAAGTACGGTACGCAATGCGTTCAAAAATCGTTTTCATCCGGCCAAGCGCGAGTGGGGACTCGCCCGTTTGGCCACTGCTCCAAAGGCCCTGTTTCCGTGGGAAGAACGGGGCCTTTTTATTGGGTACGTCCGGGCAATAAAAAAGCGGAGCGTTTCGGCTCCGCTTTTTTTGCGTTAACTGCTATAAACTTTTTTGATACAGCCGGTAGCGTTTGCTTAGGTGGCAGCCGCATTCCGTAATGCCGCGGATGATCCCGTCGTTATCCTCCAGCACCCACGAAAGCTCCGCCTCGTTCCAAACGGCTACGCCGTGGTCAATGATGTGCTTAATCAAAATTAGGTCAATGCCGCGCTTTCTGAACTGCGGCGAAACGCCCAGCATAATCATCCGCGCGTCCTTAATTTTATGCCACGCCCACAGGGCCTTGAGCACTCGCCACGGGTTGGTCAGCGAGCCTTTCAGCACTTTTAACACGTGGTTCATATTGGGGATTAAAATGTAAAACCCGGCCGGCACGCCGTTTTCTTCCAGCACGCAGGTACCTTCGGGGCGGACAATCATTTTCAGCTCTTTCACCACGTCGGCCATTTCCTGCCGGCTCATCGGCACAAAGCCCCAGTTTTCGGCCCAGGCCTCGTTGTAAATTTTGCGGATGATTTCGGCTTCTTCGTCAATTTTCTTTAAATTCAAACGTCTCAAAGTAATCCCCGCCGCACGGGAACACCGCGCGCAGACTTTTAAAAACCGTTCGGAAAATTGATCGTCTTTCGTGCGGTGAAAGGCCAACAAATCTTTGATTTTGCCATACCCCGCGTGCGTGATGAGGGGCTCGTAGTAGGGATAGTTGTACGGCATCATAATAGCGGGCATACTGTCAAAGCCGTCCACCAGCAGGCCGTATACGTGGTTGCTGGACGGATTGGCCGGGCCGCGCACGGCGCTGACGCCTTGGGCGCGGAGCCATTTTTCGGCCGCGGCAAAAAGCGCCTGGGAAACTTCCGTATTGTGGATGCAATCAAAAAAGCCGAAGAAACCGATATTTTCGTGGTGGTATTGGTTATGTGCGTCGTTCACCAGCGCCATAATCCGCCCGACCGGCTGGCCGTTTTGGTAGGCCATAAACAGCGCGCGGCGGCCGTGCGTCCAAAAAATGTTGTCTTGTTTAAGCAGGTGCTTGGTGTCGGCCTTCAGCTCGCCCACCCAGTACGGATCGTTCTTGTACAGTTCAAAAGGAAAATCTACAAACGCGTCTAATTCGTTATCGGAAAGTTCCCGCACATTCACAGCCATAAGATACCTCGCTAAAAAAAACGAAACCCCGCTCCAAACAGTTCAGAACGGGGTTTCGGAAAACAACTATTTAATAATACCGATTGCGCGGCCGGCCTTGGCGTAAGCGTCAATGATTTTGGCCACGTGTTCATCGGTGTGGGTAGCCATCAGCGTCAAGCGCATAAGCGCATGGCCGGGCGGCACCGCAGGGCTGACGACCGGGTTGGAGAAAATGCCCAGTTCGTGCAGCGCGCGCCACATTTTAAAGCAGTTTTCGTTGCTGCCCACGTGCACCGGCAGAATAGGCGTGGTGCTGGTGCCCAAATCGTAGCCCAGGTCTTCCAGGCCTTTTTTGAGCTTGGCCGTCAGGCGGAACAGATTGTCACGGCGGGAAGTGTCGTTTTCAATCAGTTCCAGCGCTTTGGTAATGGACGCCACCGAAGCCGGCGGCAGCGCGGCGGAAAAAATCTGGCTGCGGGCGTTGTGGCGGATGTAGTGAATGATATCCGCATCGCCCACCACAAAACCGCCTACCGTAGCAAACGTTTTGGAGCAGGTGCCGACCACCAGGTCCACTTCGCCGTTTTCCAGGCCGAAGTATTCGCAGGTGCCGCGGCCCGTTTTGCCGATGATGCCCGTGGCGTGGGCGTCATCCACCATAATGCGGGCGCCGTATTTCTTGGCGATTTTTACAATGTCCGGCAGCGGGCAGATGTCCCCTTCCATGCTGAACACGCCGTCCACGATGATAAGTTTGCCGGATTCTTCGGGCAGTTTGGAAAGGACGCGGTCCAAATCGTCCATATCGTTGTGTCTAAAGCGGACCATTTCGCCGTCGGAAAGTTTCACACCGTCCAAAATGCTGGCGTGGTCCAGCTTATCCACGATGGCGTAGTCGCCTTTTTTAACCAGGCACGACACGACCCCCAAGTTCATCTGATATCCGGTAGAAAAGATTAGCCCCGCTTCTTTGCGTTTAAACCGCGCCAAGCGCGCTTCCAATTCGTCGGCGGCTTTGGTGTTCCCGTTCAAAAAGCGCGAACCCGCACAGCCCGTTCCGTACTTCAGCGCCGCTTCGCTGGCGGCTTTCTTCATTTCGGGATCGTCCGCCAACCCCAAGTAGTTGTTGGACCCGGCCATAATGTACTTTTTGCCGCCCAACATTACTTCCGGCCCTTGCGCGGATTCAATCGGCTGGAAGTAGCCGTAAATCCCCATGCGCATAGCCATTTTGGCGTCCTTGTAATTTCTGCATTTTTCAAAAATATCAGACATGTTCTTATCCTCGTGGCGCAACAACCCGCCCGGCGGCATTCCTTGCGGAACCCGCAGGCGGTTATTTACTAACCTTTTTAATTATATTCGTAGTGGAACGCCCCTTTAATAAAGGAAAACGCACCACTTTTTTTGCAAATTCGCGGCCGACGATTTCGTCGGTTTTGTAATCGCCGCCCTTTACCAGTACGTCCGGGCGAACGAGTTTAATCATTTCATACGGCGTGTCTTGGTCAAAAATACTCACGGCCGACACACTTTCCAGCCCGGCCAACACCAAGGCGCGGTCCGCCTGGCAATTTACCGGGCGGGTGGGGCCTTTCAAACGGCGCACGGATGCGTCGCTGTTCAAACCCACCACCAGCACATCGCCCTTGGAGCGCGCAAATTCCAGCACGCTCACGTGGCCGGCGTGTAAAATATCAAAACACCCGTTCGTAAAAACAATCTTGCGGCCTTCCCGGCGGGCTTCTTCCACAAATTTTTTGAGCGCGCGCGGGCCCAGAATTTTATTTTTTGCTTTCACGGGATTCCTTCTCTTGGGCCATCATACGTTCAATCAGGCCCGTATCCATATTGCCGCGGATGAAATCTTCGTTATTGACGATTTTCTGGTGGAAGGGAATCGTCGTTTTGACGCCGCCCACCAAAAATTCGCCCAAGCAGCGGCGGCTGCGCGCAAGCAGGTGCTCGCGGTCCGGCGCGGTGACAATCAGCTTGGCAATCAAGCTGTCGTAATAGCTGGGGATGGTGTAGCCCGTGTACATATGGCTGTCCACCCGCACCCCCAAACCGCCGGCGGGAATCCATTCTTCAATCGTGCCGGGGCAAGGGGTAAAATTGTGCTCGCTGTCTTCGGCATTGATGCGGTGTTCCATCGCGTGGCATTTAATCACCGCGGCTTCCTGCTGCGAAATGTGCAGCGGTTCGCCCTGGGCAATTTGGATTTGCATTTTGACCAAATCCTGCCCGCAGACGGATTCCGTTACCGGGTGTTCCACCTGCAAGCGGGTGTTTACTTCCATAAAGTAAAATTCTTTGTTCTGCGCCATCAAAAACTCCACCGTGCCTACGCCGCGGTATTTGGCCGCTTTGACGAGTTTGCAAGCGGCTTCCTGGAGTTTTTGGCGGGTAACCGGGTCCACAAACGGGGAAGGCGATTCTTCCAGCAGTTTCTGGTGGCGGCGCTGCATACTGCAGTCGCGCTCGGCAAAGGCTACCACGTTGCCGTAGTTGTCCCCCGCCACCTGCACTTCAATGTGGCGCGGGTTCAAAACGAGTTTTTCAAAGTATACGCGGTCGTCGCCAAAGTTGGCCTTGGCTTCGCCCTGCGCGGTTTCCATCATCAGTTCCAAATCTTCTTCTTTCAGGCACGCGCGCATCCCTTTGCCGCCGCCGCCCAAAGAAGCCTTAATCATAATCGGGAAACCGATTTTGCGGGCCACCTCGCGGAAGTTTTTGCCCACCACCCCGTCGGAACCGGGGGTAATCGGCACGCCGGCTTTCACGGCGATTTCACGCGCGGTAGATTTGACGCCCAGCATTTCAATGGCTTCGGCCGTCGGCCCGATAAACGTCATTCCGGCCTTGGTGACGGCCGCGGCAAAATCGGCGTTTTCGGACAAGAACCCATACCCGGGGTGCACTGCATCGGCGCCCGTAATTTTGGCGGCCGTTACGATC
Source organism: uncultured Elusimicrobiales bacterium (assembly GCA_944325235.1). GTDB lineage: Bacteria > Elusimicrobiota > Elusimicrobia > Elusimicrobiales > Elusimicrobiaceae > Avelusimicrobium. Next base: position 7,264 of record CALUZE010000026.1, read on the forward strand.
GCGTCTATATTCAAATAGCTCACCGGCGAGGGCGCCGCCCCGATGCACACGGCTTCGTCCGCCATGCGCACATGCAGGCTGTTGCGGTCGGCCTCGGAATAAATAGCCACGGATTTAATGCCCATTTCTTTCAGCGTGCGGATAACACGCAGGGCGATTTCGCCACGGTTGGCGATGAGGACTTTTTTAAAAGGAGTAACGGTAATATTAGCAGCCATAGCAAAAACCCCTACTTTTCAATAAAGAACAGCGGCAAACCAAATTCCACCGGCGCGCCTTCCTGTGCGGTAACCACACGCAGCTTGCCGGAAACGGGGGACGTAATCACGTGCTTTTTGGAAACCGTCTGCACCAGGCCCAATACGTCGCCTTCCTTAACGGTTTGGCCTTCTTTGAGTACCAGATTTTTGCCTTTGTCCGCGGCGTGGTAAATGCCGATCGCGGGCGAGGTGACCGCCGTGAGCGAGCACGCAAAATGCGCCGGTTCGGGCAGGGCTTCGGAGGTTTTTACTTCAATGCAGTCGCCGTCTTTTTCGTAACAAAATTCGGCCAAATCGGTGGTTTTTAACCAATCGGTTACTTCCGTAATTAATTTCGTGTCCATAAGGTCCTCGGATTGAAAGATTAAAATACGTTTTAGTTATTTTACCATTTTTAGCGCCAAACAGTATACAGCGCTCTAACCTTTTTTTGGGGTTTTCCCCATGGCCGCAAAATGCTAGCGTGTGAATATGAAACACGTCATCACCTTTTTAAAGCTGCTGTTTTGGCTGGTCGTGTGCCAGCTGCCGGGCTTGGCGGGTGCCGGTGCCGTAAGCCCCAACCTGGAATGGTTCCATTCCCTGCAAATGCCGCCGCTTATGCCGCCGGATATGATTTTCGGCCTGGCGTGGAGCGTGCTGTATGTGGTGCTGGGCGTGGCGGCTTTTTTGGCGTTTCGCAACGGCCTAAAAGGCGCCCGCACGGCGCTGATTCTGTTCATCGTGCAACTGGCGCTCAACGCGTGGTGGACGCCGGTGTTCTTTGGCGACCATAACCCCGGTGCGGCCCTGATTCTGCTGGTGATTATGTTGGCAGAAGGCATTTGGCTGGCGCGGGTGTTTTGGCGCCAATACCGCGTGTCCGCCTGGCTGCTGCTGCCGTACGGGCTGTGGCTGGTGTTTGCCGGCTATTTAAACGCTGCCATCTGGCTGCTAAACCGCTGAGCGTTTCTATCCACGTAATAGCAAAAGCCCTCTATAGTAGAGGGCTTTTGCTTGCCGTATCCAACGGTAAATTCATTTGTTGCGGTAATGCTTTACCAGGTCCACCCCTAACTTCATTACTTTGTAAAAGGTGGAATCCAGCAGGGTGGAGACATTGTCAATCAAATCAAACGCGCTTTTGGTTTTGTCCACGTTTTCCGCCGTGGAAACCGCCAGGTATTCCACCGCTTCGGCCGTGCGCGTAATCTGCAAAAACGTCCGCACCGCAAACACCACCAGCACGACAAACGCAATCACTGCCACCAACACACACCACTGATAAAAATCCATATCCGGCCCCCTTTTAGTCTTTTTTCTTATTGTAGCCAGTTCCCCCGCCGCCGTCAAGCCCCGAATTGGATTAGCGGCTTTTTAAAAAGGGCACCGGCCCGCGGCCGGTTTGGGGCATCTAGGTCCTTTTTATATTTATTCCTTATTTTTTGCGGAAAACCCGCTTCTGGGCCCTCAAAATGTTTGACAAGGGACTTGTTATTAGTAATAATTACTATTAACAAGTCCCCTTTCCGGCGGGCTTTTAAACCGCAAAAAACGGACACTTTCCGACGGAAGAAACATTTTTTGCCGCGTTGCTGAAAATCGTTTTTAGACGGGATTTGCATTTTCGGTTCGTTTTTGCCAAAATTTTAAAAGTCGTTGATGTTTCAAAACGGCCAATTATTTCTACCAGGACAAACTATTATGGAAAACTCTGAAGTGATTACAACAATCGTCAAAAGAGACGGTACTACCCAACGTTTTGATTCCAAAAAGATTACCAAAGCCATCGCCAAAGCGGCCGAAGCCACCGGCGAATTTGACTTGGATACCGCCAAAAAATTGACGATTCGCGCCATTAACATTATCCAACAGCTGTATTCGGACACCGTGCCGAACGTGGAAAATGTGCAGGATATCGTGGAAGACGTCTTGCTGACCTCCAACTATCACAAAACGGCCAAGGCGTACATCTTGTACCGCGACCAGCACGCCCGCATGCGCGAAATTTCTTCCAAATTTAACGTGGACCTGGTGGACCAGTACCTCCAAAAAATTGACTGGCAGGTGAACGAAAACAGCAACATGGGCTACTCCCTGCAGGGGCTGAACAACTATATTTCGTCCGAAATCAGCAAAATTTACTGGTTGAACAAAATCTACCCCGAAAATGTGCGCCGCATGCACACGGAAGGGGACTTCCACCTGCACGATTTGGGCCTGCTGGGCGCCTACTGCGTGGGCTGGGACTTGCAGGACCTGCTGTTAAGCGGGTTTACGGGTGTGGTCGGCAAAGCGGAAAGCAAACCGGCCAAACACTTGCGCACCGCGTTGGGGCAGGTAGTCAACTTTTTCTACACGCTGCAGGGCGAAAGCGCCGGCGCGCAGGCGTTTTCCAACTTTGATACGCTGTTGGCGCCGTTTATCTACTACGATAAACTTTCTTACGACGAAGTAAAACAAGCCTTGCAGGAATTTTTGTTCAACGTAAACGTGCCCACCCGCGTAGGGTTCCAGACGCCGTTTACCAACCTGACGCTGGACTTGACGGTTCCCTCTTATTATAAAGACCAGCCCGTCATCATCGGCGGCAAACTGCAGGACAAAACGTACGGCGAATTCCAGAACGAAATGGATATGCTCAACCGCGCCTTCTGCGAAGTCATGCTCGCGGGCGACGCCAAGGGCCGCGTGTTCACGTTCCCGATTCCGACGTACAACATCACCAAAGATTTTGATTGGGACAACCCCAAACTCACCCCGCTGTGGGAAATGACGGCCAAATACGGTATCCCGTACTTTGCCAACTTCATCAACTCCGATATGAACCCCGAGGACGCCCGCTCCATGTGCTGCCGCTTGCGCATTGACAACCGCGAACTGAGAAAACGCGGCGGCGGGCTGTTCGGCTCCGCTCCGTTGACGGGCTCCATCGGCGTGGTGACCATCAACCTGCCGCGCTTGGGGTATCTGTCCAAAAACGAAGACGAATTCTTCGCCAATTTAAGAGACCGCATGGAAGTGGCCAAAACCAGCTTGGAAATCAAACGCAAAGTGATTGAACGCTTCACCCGCGGCAACCTCTATCCGTACATGAGCTTTTATCTGCGCTCGGTGCGCCAGCGGTTCAACGAATTCTGGAAGAACCACTTCTCCACCATCGGTTTGGTGGGCCTCAACGAAGCGTCCCTGAACCTGATTGGGGAAGACATCGGTTCCGAAAAAGGCCGCGCGTTTGCCGAAAAAGTTCTTACGTTTATGCGCGAGGTGCTGGTGCAGTTCCAGGAAGAAACGGGCAACAACTACAACCTGGAAGCCACGCCGGCCGAAGGTACTTCGTACCGCTTGGCCAAGCTGGATAAAGAGCGCTACCCCAACATCATCTGCGCCAACGAGGAACTGTACAAACAAGGCCACCAGCCTTTCTACACCAACTCGTCGCAGCTGCCCGTCAACTATACCGACGACGTTTTTGAAATGTTGGACCTGCAGAACAACATCCAGTCCAAATACACCGGCGGCACGGTACAGCACATCTTCACCGGCGAAAGAATCAAAGATCTGGAAGCGATGAAGAAATTCATCAAAACCGTGTGCGAGAAATACACCTTGCCGTACTTCTCCATCACGCCTACGTTCAGCGTCTGCCCCAAATGCGGCTACATTGAAGGCGAACATTTTGAATGCCCCAAATGCAAAGCCGAACGCATGCAGGAGCTGGAACGCCAAGTAAAACTTTTGGAAGAACAGCTTTACAGCAAATAGTTCTTCGCAAATATCTTTTTTGGGTTAGTCTGCCCGTCAGCCTAACCCAAAAAAGCGGTTGAAACGGCCGTGGCAAAGTGCCATAATAGAGGAAAGGGTTTTCACGGGCCCGAAGGTCGTTTTAACATCGTCATACAGCTAGGAGACATAAATCATGACTGCACAGGAAAAACAAGTAGTAGAAAACAAAATTGCGGAACTCAAAAAAGAAATGAACGAAGTTCACGGTTCCAAATGCGAAGTTTATTCTCGCGTAGTGGGCTATCTGCGCCCCGTCCAGAACTGGAACAAAGGCAAAAAAGAAGAATTTGCCATGAGAAAAACGATGCGCG
>CALUZE010000027.1 GCA_944325235.1 uncultured Elusimicrobiales bacterium
GTGGGATTTGGACACCCTGTTTGCCAAAACCATTGCCGCCATGCGCGCGACGGAAAAATCCGTGCAGGAGCAAGCCGCTCGGCTCGCTTAACCGTCACACTGGTTTTCCCATAAAAAATGCCCCGCTTTTGGCGGGGCATTTTTGTTCCATCCAAAACTTATTTTTGGCACGCGGTGGGCGTTCCGTCCATACAGCATTCATCTACGGCATGGTCTATCCCGCACAAGTCCGCGCACAGGACCTTGCCGGCCAGGTTTTGCCCGATGCAGGTGGTATTGTCGTGCTCGTATACGCGGCGCAAGCTGTACTGAAACTGCAGGCTGCGGTTGGGGGCGTAACGCACGGCTTCAATTTGGGTGTCGTCCCCATTGGGGCCCAGCGTGATTTCAAATCCGTTGCAGTGTTCGCCCGTTACGGGGTTGCCGCGGGAATAATACACTTGGCCCACCGCCCCTTTGGGGGTTACGTCCAGCGTACCGAAGTCCAGCACGTATTGGCTGGTTTGCATCCGCTTGCGCCGCTGAGCCTGGGAAATGCTGTTTAGCAGTTCCAATGCTTCCGTCAGGCGGGTGCGTTCCGCGGCCTGGGTGTAATTGGGCAAGGCAAGCCCCACCAAAATACCGATAATCAGCACCACTACCAATAATTCAACTAACGTAAAACCCTTTTTCATGCGTCTTCCTCTGTTCCTATAAATAAATATATCTATATTTACAGTGTAATAATTTCCCGTCCGCTATGCAAATTCCATTTTAGAAACCCGGCTACCAGCGGATTTCTTTTTCCAGCGCGGCAAAAAATTCGCCCGCTTTTTGGGGGAAATACAAATCCGTCACCGTCCCCGTAAACGCGGAGGGGAGGGGATTTACCTCAATAATTTTGGCTCCGTATTGTTTGGCCGTCAGCGGCAAGCTGCAGGCGGGCATTACCTGCCCGGCGGTACCTACAATAATCATCACGTCTGCATTTTGGGCCATTTCCAGCGATTTTTCGTACGCGCGTGGCGGGATACCCTCGCCGTAAAACACAAAATTCGGTTTCAACACGCCCCCGCAAAAACACAGCGGCGGCTCGGCCGAAATGTCCACGTCTTCCAGCTTGTATTTCCGCCCACAGGACGTGCACGAAAGCGTGTGGATGGTGCCGTGAAATTCCTGTACATTTTTGGAGCCCGCCCGCTGGTGCAGCCCGTCTATATTCTGGGTAATGACGCCTTTTACATAGCCTTTTTCTTCCAGGCGGGCAATTACTTGGTGGGCTTTGTTGGGCTGGGCTTCGTCCATATCGGTAAAGAAAATCTTTTTCATTTCTTTCCACGATTCAGCCGGGTGCATTTGGAAAAATGAAATTTCAATATACTTCGGGTCGTACTGGTTCCACAGGCCGCCCTTTCCGGTAAAAGGCGCGATGCCGCTTTCCACGCTCACACCCGCACCCGTAAACACCACGCCGTAAGAGGCGTGCTCAATGAGTTTAGCTGCTTGTTTGATGTCGCTTGTCATAGGGGTATTGTATAATATTCTAGTCCAAAAAATATCTTGCTTGGTGTTTGCCGCTTTGTTACAGTAACTATCAGAGGATTTAAATGTATGACCAACCGCACCGTACACGACGCAAAACGCTACCTGTATAATGTTTTGCAATTTAACAACCGCAGTAAAGTCACCACCGCGCTCAACGCGCTGATCATCACGCTTATTTTGTTAAGCGTGCCCGTAGACGTGGTGGAAAGCGTCAAAGACATCAGCCCCGCCGTCAAACGGCTGATTTACCACGTGGACCTGGTGATGAGTATTATTTTTGCGCTGGAATACGCCCTAAGACTTATCACCTGTACCGAGGACCCGCGCTTTAAGCGCCCGATAATCGGGCGGCTTAAATATATGTGCACGCCGCTGATGCTGATTGATTTGTTTGCCATTTCGCCCTTTTTTATTTTGGGCACGGGAATGGTGCGTATGCTGCGCGTGTTCCGCATTTTGATGCTGATGCGCTACACCAACGCCATACAGCTCGTGAACAATGTGGTAAGCGAAAAGAAAAGCGAACTGTCCATTTGCGGGGCGTTTTTGCTGATGCTGTGGGTGTGGAGCGCGTTTATGATTTTCCGCGTGGAGCACGCCGCCCAGCCGGACGTGTTTGCCAATATGCTGGACGCGATGTGGTGGTCACTGGAAACGTTTACCACTTTGGGGTACGGCGACATTGTGCCCGTCACGCTGTTCGGCCGCCTGATTACGGCCGTGACGGTGGCGATGGGGCTTATTCTGTTTGCCATTACCACCGCGGTGCTGACGGCAGGGATTGTGCAGGAAATACAAAAATTTGAACGCAAAAAACAACAGCCGCCGCAAGTATAAAAAGAACCCCGCCCGAAGGCGGGGTTTTTTGTCTGTTTTAAATAGTGACCAGCCCGCGTGCAAACACGTAGACGGCGGCCAGTGCAAACAACATAAGCAGCGTCACCACCGCCACCTCGCCTTTGGTAAACACGGGTTTCCCGTCGTGCTGCTGGCGGCGTGCCCACACAAACACCGGAATGCCCACCGCCAGGAAAATAACCGCCAGGAACAGGTATTTTAAACCGGCCGCATACACCAGCCACACGCCGTAGAGCGTGCCCAGCGTGGACGTAAACACCGCTGCCGCCCGCCCTTTAGGCGATATTTTGGCAAACTCGCCGTCTTCGGTCATCTTCCACAAATAGGCCGTGCTGGCGATATACGCCGGCAATACCATTACGCCCGTGATGGAAAGCATCGTGTTCCAGGCGTTGTTGGAAAAATACACCATCAAAATGGCCAGCTGCATCACAATGCTCGTCACCCACAGCGATACGGACGGCGCCCCGTTTTTGTTTTGAATGGCAAACTGCTTGGGGAACGTGCCGTTTTCGGCCGCGGCGGCGGGAATTTCGGCCGCAATCATCGTCCAGGCCAGCCAGGAAGACAACACCGCAATCAACAGCCCGATGTTCATCACCCACGCGCCCCACGGGCCGACGACTTTTTCCAACACGCCGGCGGTGGAAGGATTGGCCACGGCGGCGATTTCTTCCTGATTTAAAAACCCGAACGGCAGCACGGAAAGGCCGATGTAAATTACCAAGCAGCCCAAAAAGCCGAGGAACGTGGCCTTGCTGACGGCCGCCTGGCTTTTGGCGTGGTTGGACAATACGACCGCCCCTTCAATACCGATAAACGCCCACAGCGTAACCAGCATCGTGCTTTTTAACTGGGCAGAAAGCGGCCCCAGTGTTTTTCCGTCTTCAGCGATGTGGCCCCAAAAGTTAAAGTCAAACTTATCCATATGAAAGCTGAACAACAGGATCAGAATAAACAATAACAGCGGCACCAGCTTGCCCACCGTGCCGACAATGTTTAAAATGGCGGCCTGGCGCACCCCGCGCAAGACCACAAAGTTAAACACCCAAATCAGCACCGAACCGCACACAATGGACAGCAAATTATTTCCGCCCGCAAAATACGGGGGGAAAAAGTAATTCAGCGCGTCCATCGTAATTACGGCAAACCCCACATTGCCGAAGATTTGGCACAGCCAGTAGCCCCAACCGATGGTAAAACCGACATACGGACCGAACCCTTCACGCGCATACATATAGATGCCGGAAGTTAAATCCGGCTTTACGCGCGAAAGAATGCTGAACGTGTTGGCAATAAAATACATCCCCACACCGGTAATCACCCACGCCAACAGCACCGCCCCCGCACTTGCGCCGGCGGCCATATTTTGGGGGAGGGAAAACACGCCTCCCCCGACCATAGAACTGATGACGATGCACGCCAGGCCCAATACGCCCAACTTGCCCGCCGTAGTGTTTTTATCTCCCATAATTCCCCCGAATCATTCTGAATTTGGCCTAATCCAACGGTTTTTTGCTCGGCACGGCCGCCGGGGCAAATTTAAAGTTCAAAAATCCCATCACCGTCAGGCAGTAGGCAAACGGTTGAGTAATGTTGATGTAGTTGTGCCAAATTTGGAATTCGCTGTGTTTTTCCACATCGCGGATTTCCAGTTCGTGCTTGAGCGATTTGTTCAGCCACATATGCGCATGGCCTTCGGCAATTTCGTCGTCAATGGGCGTATCAAAATACTCCACATATTCCGCAGCCCAACCGCCCACGAGGTTGCCTTTTTTGTCTTTGCCCCAGCACACGCCCACGCCGGTGGCAATGGCTTTGTGGTCTTCAATGCGGGCCCCGTTGCCGGCCATAATCACTTCCAGCACGGCGCCGTGGGTAAATTGGTCGGACACGGCATCCACCGGGTAGATGTTGCGGTACAGTTCTTTCGGCAGGACGGAGGTGTAGGGAATGACGTTAAAATCTTGGATTTTGGCTTGCTGCAAAGCCGAATCGTAGCAGAACGTTTCAAACGGCTGCGGCGGGATACCGTCGGCCGCCTGACCGGCTCCGCCCGAAATAAAAGCCAACGTAGGATAGCGCGTCCCTAAAATTAATTCTTTTTCCATAATTATTTCTCCTTTTACAGTTTTTTGTTACCCCACTACAACATAATGGTTGTACGCAACCCGACCACCGTGGTGACCCCTTGGTCCGGGTTGGAAGCGGCCTTCGGATAAATTTGCAAATCCGGAGTGACCGTTACAAATTTGCCAATGCCCCACACCCATTGCAACTCCAGCGCGGTTTCGCTTGCGCGCAGTTGGGGGGGATATCCCATCGCAGCGGCGCTGATGCGGTTGTACACCGCCCCCAGGGTGATGACGTCCTGCGGGTTGCGGCCCAGCGGGTCCAGCCACGAAACGCCCAACGCATAGGAATTTTTAACCGGCACCGCACCGCCCGTAGAACCGTTGACGCGGCCGAATACGGCAAAATCTTTGTCCAAGAACTGCTGCATATTAAACGACCAGCCGTTGATATTTTCGGCCTGGGCGGGCACGGAAGGCTGGTAGTAATACAAAAAGCTGTACTGCCCGTCGCCCCATTTAAAGGACGGCGTCCACGCCAGGGAGCCGAAGCCGGTGTATTTGCCGTCAAACGCCGTCCGCCCGTGGATTTGCGCCCCGGTCACGTTGGTGGCGTCCTGGTAGCCGGCGGCAAACGTCCAGCGGCTGTTTTGCGCCTGCACATACGCCCCCAGCGAAGCCCCCGGATAGGCCGACGACCCGTTTTGCGACAGGGAATAATTCATCAGCGCCGTTTGCTGGTTGTCCATATAAGTGGTGCCGTCAAAATTAGACAGTGGAAACTGCCCGACGGTAACGGACAGCCACTCCCACTTGCCGGGCAGGGTGTGCGTATAGGAAAGTTGGGAAAACAAATCCATATTGGACGGATAATCGTTAAACGCATTGGCCAAATGGCCGCGGGTTTGCAGTACGGCGGCCTGCTGCCCCCAGTAACGGATGAGGTTGTAGTTAAAATTCACCACGCCCGAGCCCCAAGCTTTTTCCTGGAACAGCGTCCAGGTAACGTAAGGATAGTAAATGCCCTGGATAGCGGTTTGTTTTCCGCCGGGGGCCAGACGCTGGGCCGTGTAGGAAATATCCACCCCGGCCTGTAAGCCCAATTTGTCGGTAATCCATTTTTTGGCGTCTAAATAATCCTGGCCAAAATCGGAAAAAGAGAGGTTTTCCACCACCCGGCGGGAAGCCAGGCGCTGTTCGTGCTTGGCAGAAAACGAGGAAGCGGTAACTGCTGTACTCAGCAAACAAACGGCTGCCAGCGCAGCCGCAAAGGTACGCGTGTTCATCGGTTACTCCTGTTGCAGGGATATGCCCCAATGGTGCGGGTGCAAGGGGGCCGAGGGGCAGGGGCATTTTTTCCACCTTAACACTCTGCCCGCCGCCGCACAACCCAAAAAATGGATTAGTTTTGTAATGCACCGGGGCGCGTACCGACGGCAAAGCCTTTTCTGGTAACTCCGCAAACTAACCCTTTTTTTCGCGTGGCAGAATAAACAACCGCCCGCTTCGGGCACATTTACACCCACCCGGGAAATTGTTAAAATGAGGGGGGAATATAGTACGAAGTGCCAAATTGCCAAGGAAATACGATGAAAAATTATTGGAACCGATTTTGGGATTTTTTTGACCCGCAACGCAAAGGCCCGCTTTTTTGGCCCTACGGCTGGAAGGGAATTTTGTTCATAGCGGCCGGTACGTACTTTCTATACAGTTGGTACGTTGGGCCGCGCCATTGCCCGCTGGCATCGGTTTGTTGGCTGCTGACTATCGGCGTGCACGAAGCGGGGCACCCGATTTTCCGGTTTTTATCAGGCGGCAATTTTGCCGTCACCATTTGGGGCGGAACGTTGATGGAAGTGGGCGTACCGCTGGTATGCTTCTTGTATTTTTTACGGAAAGGCAGAGAAATCCAGGCGGATATATGTTTGCTGTGGCTGGCGATGGCCTGTTACAGCGTGGGGCAGTATACCGGCTGCAGCTTGGACCCGGTCATCAGCCTGCTAAACGCCGGGCCCGAAACCCTGCCGGATTGGGACTATATGCACAAATGGCTGGGCACCGAAGGGTACGAATGGCAGATGCGCCACGGATTTTACGCGTTAAGCGCGTTCTTAGGCGCACTGGGGACCTACTTGTGCGTTGCCCATTTTTGGGCCTGGAACAACCCCGACGGGCACGATTATAACCAAGACGACGACGGACACGACCGCTTCTTTACCCGCGGCTAAAAATAGCCCAACCCCCAAACCTTCTGGTCTGCCCACACGGCATAAAAAACCCGCCTTTCGGCGGGTTTTTGCAAGCGTTTGCGCATTTATTCAAACAATCCTTTGGGTTCCTGCGGCTCGGACAGCTCTTTAGCCGGGGGGACATTTTTGCTTTTGTGGCCGGTGTAATTGTAGTTCATCCGCTTAAGCAGGCGGGCGTTGTCTTTGGTCAGCGGCACTTCGTAAATGTCCACAATCCGCTGTGCCACCGGCAGGAAAGCGCCGCGGTTGCCGTCTATATGGCCGCGGGCCACCTTCACGGCGTCGGCCGCGTTGGCCACGGCGTTTTCGGCCTTGGCAAAGTTCACCAAAAAGTCGTTGAACTTTTCCACCAGTTTCAAAATATCGTCTTTGAAATCTTCCATATACTCGTGTTGTTTATCTATGTCCCACAGTTTGGAAACCATTTTAAGCGTGCTCATCAAAGACGTGGCCGACACGAGGGCAATGTTGTTTTTCCAGGCCTCGTTTAAAATGTCCGGGTCCGCCTCTACGGCGGCCAAGAGGGCGCTTTCGGGATAGACGAACATCAGCGTATAGTCGGGCTGAACTTTGTCGCCTTCCGCCTGGAATTTTTTGTAGTATTTTTTGGCGCTCAAGTCCTTAATCGTCTTTTTGACGTCCTTGACGTGCTCTGCCAAAAAGGCGGCTTTTTCCTTGGGGTCCTGCGCGTTAAAATACTGGGCGTAATGGTTAAAAATGGTTTTGGAATCCACCACAATCCACCGGTCGCCCGGCAGGGCAATTTGCACGTCCACGCGTTTGCCTTCGTCGGCCACCTGCTGGTAGTAGTCCAGCCCTTCTTTCATTCCGGCCGCGTCCAAAATGCGCTTTAACGTTTCTTCGCCCCAGCTGCCGCGCACAATGGCCTCGCCTTTGATGGCGTTGGTCAGGTGCAAAGCGCTTTGGTCAATTTTCTCGGTAGACTTAATCACGTCCGACAGGCCTTTTTCCAACCGCGCCTGCACGATTGTGTTTTGGTGTTCCATTTCGGCCACTTTTTTAACAAAGTTTTCCAAATGCAGCGAAAGCGGGCGAAGCACTTCGGCGTTTTTGCTTTCCAGGCCTTTGGCTTTATCGTCCAAAATTTTGGCGGCCAATTCCGAAAACTGCGCCTGATACGTGGCGGATAATTCCTTGAAATTCTTTTCAATCAGCGTTTTTTCGCGCTCCAGGGACAGTTTTTCCTGTTCCAGGCGCGTTTTGTCCACCAGCAGGGCGGCATTTTCGCTGCGCAAACGGTTCACTTCCGGCTCCAGTGCGGCCAAACGCTGTTGTTCGGCCCGCCCGGCCTGGGCCCGGGCCGAAAGCACCATCCAGGCCACCCAGCCGCCCAGCCCCATTCCAATCAATATCATAATGACATAATACATAGTAAATCTCCTTGCTTTTTACTCATTTTACCAAGTTTTTACGCACCCGTTAAAAATCCGTCGGCAAAAAAATATTTTCAATTTTTCCAATATGTTATACAATAAAAAAAGACCATAAAAAGGAGCAGAGATATATGAAAAAGACGTTTCTTCTTGCTGTAACCGCCGCTGTATTGGCCGCGGGCTGTGCCTCCACCGGCACCACCACTACCACCACCGCCAACCAGACGCTGACGCTGGAACAGGCGTTGCAAAAATCGGCTGAAACCCGCCAGAAACTTTTAGAAGCCAAACAATCCTATGAAGATGCCAAAAACGCGGCTGCCGTAGCCAGCGGCCAGAAATCCGCCGCCGATGTGGCCAAAGAGCAACTCCAGGAAAAAGTGGACAATGCAAAACAGCAAATCCAAGCCGAAAAAGACGCTTGGGCTGAATTGCTCAAATAACCGCTTTTAGCATACCTAACACCGGGGCGTAAAAACGCCCCGGTTTTTTGTTGCCTGCAGTGGGGGGAAAAGTCTGCCGCGCCGGCGCACAGGCGCAAAAAATCCGGCCCTGCATTGCAGAGCCGGAAACAAGGTTGCCAAATGCTTTAGTTGGCCGGTTCGGCCGGCGGAGCAGGCGGCACATCCGGTTTGCCTTCCGGGCCGTCCTTGGGGCCGGGGCCCATGCGCGGGCCGGGTTTGGGGCCGGGGCCCATACGCGGGCCGGGTTTGGGGCCAAAGAGCACGTCCAAATCGCCTTCTTCGGCGATGACGGCTTCCGTCTTTTCTTCCACCCAGGCTTTTTTAGCTTTGCTGGATTTTTCTTCGTCCAGATTTTTTTCCATTTGGTCCAGGCGTTCTTTAAATTTGGCCAGTTGTTCTTCTTTGAACTTAATCTGCTCGTCGCGGATAGAAGCTACCATTTCGGAAATTTCTTCTTTTTTGGCTTTTTTCTTCTTGTCCGAGGTGAGCTTGTTGTATTCGTCCACCAATTTTTCCATTTTTTCTTCGGTGGCTCTCATCTGGGCTTTGTGCTCTCTGCGGGCTTTTCTGAATTCTTCCGTGCGAGCATCTTTCTTGCCCTTTTCGTGTCTGCCCTGCATCACAGCAGCCTTGCGGGCCTTGGGCTGCGGGCAATCGTCCCCTTTGCAATCGCGCGGGCCCTGGGCAAACGCCGGCACACACAGCGCGGCAAAAAGTGCAAGTAACAATCCTTTCTTCATATTTTTCCTCCTACTTGGGTTAGAATTCCTGTTCAAACAACGCCAGGTCGTTTGAAAAGTTCAGGTATTCTTCGTCCAAATTCTCGCTCATATACGCAATCACTTCCGACGCGTCAAAAGCGGTTTTGTCCGGTTGCAGGCCGGCCAGGACCATCACCAACCCCAGGCCCAACAGCGCCGTCCCTGCCAACGCCGGCTTCCAACCGGCAAAAAACGATTTGCGGCGGGTGGTTTTGGCGAACAACTCATCCACCACGCTGGCCGGAGCCGCCGGGGCCGCCAGGGCTTCTTCCGTCCGGCGCAGCAGCGCCAACTCCGCCCGGCACGCAGCACACGCCTGCAAATGCTTTTCAAACGCGGCTTTTTCCGTTCCGTCCAGTTCGTTAGATGCATACAGCATCACTTTTTCGCAATCCTTCATATGTTTACCTCTCGCCCGGCCCCTTGCTGCGCCGCCAAAATGCGCTGCATTTTTTTTATGGCCCGGTGGCAGTCTGCCAACACGGTGCCCAAGGGCCTGTTCAACAATTCGGCAATTTCTTTAAAAGACAAATATTGGCGCAAATATATCATTTCGCGCTGACGCTGCGGCAGTTCCAACGCCGCGCGGCGGATTTCTTCTTCCGTTTCGCGCCCGGCCAGGCCTTCCAAAAGCGAAGGTGCCCCGTCCGGCAGCGTGTCGTGCAAGAAGGCGTTGCCTTCTTCGTCCGTCTGGTCCAGGGAGGTTAATTGGTCCCGGTCCCGAAAAAAATTAAGCACCCGGTTACGTGCCGTTAAAAACAGCCACGACTTAAATTTGCCCCGCGGTTCGTATTTATCCGCATGTTTAAAAAGCGCGATAAACACTTCCTGGAACAAATCCCCGGCGGCGCCTTCGTCCTGCACCATACTCATAATGTACTGGTACAAGGAGTTTTTATAGCGGTACACCAGTTCCTCAAAAGCGTCCCCCGACCCTGATTTAAAGAGCAAGACGAGTTCATCGTCTGTTCGTTGCGTTAACGTAGGATCCATATTCTTATAACCCTGTTTACAGTTTTTTTATTGCATTATTTTTGCTTCTTTAATAATGTAGCAAAGCAAAAGCGGTTTGGAAAATAAAAAAAGGATTACAAATTGTTTGACATCCGGCGCCCGTAAATTGCTATAATTAAAAAGATGTTTTTTAAAACGGGCCGCGCCCAAGCATAAAATATATGAAATACAACTCTCTTTTGATTAAAAACTTTACCCACACGATGCTAACCGTTCGTTTTAGCATGGTGCGTATTTCCATGGGTAAGCGTTTGAAGGGAGTTTGTATATAATATAGCTGAATTTTTTGTTGTGTTTATACAAACCCGCCTTTTAAAAAAGAGCGGGTTTTTTATTGTAAGAGGAAAAAGAAAGAGAATGAAAAAAATCGTCGCGTTATGGGTCAGTGTCAGCATCATCGGGCTTAGTTCCGCTCCCGCCACGGCCCAGCAAACCCCGCGCAACATCGTGCGCGGAGTAAAAGCCCTTACTTCCCGGGGAACCCAAAAAGTCTTTACGCCGCGCTTAGGCGCCGCCGCTTCCGTTTCGGGCGTGGCCGCCCGCAACCTCACCGGCACAAAGGCGTTAACCAAATCCCCGATGGCACAGGGTGCGGTCACACGGACGCCTGTTTTAGACGGGGCCGCCAACCCGGCCTTGGATGAAAAAACGACGCAAACGCTGCACCGCAAAGTAGAAAGAACCGTCGTACAAGCCGCCCTGGGCGAAAATTTGACGTATGCCCAAATCCGCGAGCGGGTGGCCAACGGGCACACGGCCCGTGTGGCGGAACGCATTTTGACTTATCCCAACGCAAACGTACGCGCCGGAATGCTGCGCAACGAATTTGTCCAAGTAGCCCTGGCGGGCAACGCGACCGAAGGGCAGCTGGCACGCGCGGCGCAATTTTGGCGCACGGATTTGCAAGCGTCGCTGGGGTCTTTTTCCTCTTTACCGGACGCTCCGTTAACCGCGTGGGTGGGCGAATTTCGCAATAGAAACGCGTCCGTACGCGCTTTGAACCAAGCCCTGGCCGATGTGGCGGCCCTGGGCGTATACGGCACGGAAAAAGACGGGGCGCTGATTTTGGATTTTTACCGCAAAACGGCCCACACGGCGGCCGAACCGCTGGCCGAAGCCGCCGCCGCCAGGGCGTTGCTGCGCTTAGGAGCCAAAGAAGAACTGTCCGCTTTATCCGCGGCCTCCGGCAGCCAAGGCCCGCTGTGGAACAGTGTGGCCCGCTACGCCCAAGAACAAGGCCT
>CALUZE010000028.1 GCA_944325235.1 uncultured Elusimicrobiales bacterium
ATAGCTTACTCCTTGCTTTTTGGATGTGCGTGGTCATACACGCTTTTTAATTTTTCAAGCGACACGTGGGTATACACTTGCGTCGCGGCTAAACTTTTGTGGCCCAGCATTTCCTGCAAACTGCGCAAATCACAGCCGTTGTTCAGCAGGTGGGTGGCAAACGAGTGGCGCAGGCTGTGCGGGGTAACTTTGCGCGCCAGGTGCGATGCTATGGCCGTATTTTTAAAAATGTACGCCAGCCCGTCCCCCGTCAGCGGTTTGCCGTTTTTGTTTAAAAACAGCGCATCGTCCGGCTGGGGGTTTTTGCGGCAGGCCAGGTACGTTTTCAAGGCGTCCAGTGCGGCATCCGTTACGGGCACGAGCCGTTCCTTGGAGCCTTTCCCGAATACTTTTACAATCCCGTTAAAAAAATCAATGTCTTTCACGCGCAGCCCCGTCACTTCGCTGCGGCGCAGCCCGCTGGAGTACATCAGTTCAAACAGGGCTTTGTCGCGCGCGGCAAAATGTTTGCTGTGCGCGGCCGTGTCCAGCAGGCGTTCGGTTTCTTCTACCGACAGAAACTTGGGCAAAATCCGCTCCCGCTTGGGCGCCGGCAGCAGTTTAAACGGGTTTCTTTCCAGCTGTCCCTGCTCCAGCAAAAACGACGCAAAACTGCGCAAAGACGCAATTTTGCGCAACACCGTATTGCGGGCCGGCTGGTGCTGCGTTTGCAGCGCGGCTAAAAACGAGCGGATATTGGCCGACGTAAAATAGCGCCAATCGTTTTGGTTGCGCTTTTTAAAAAAGAGCAAAAATTCCTGCAGGTCCGCCCGGTAGCTGCGGATTGTGTGGGGCGAAAAGTTTTTGTTTTGCAAATGGACTAAAAACGCCTGAATCCATTGTTCCATTTTCCGCCTCCCGCGCCGGGTTATTTGGCCGGCGCCGCGTTTGTTTTGGCGGCGTGGGCCGCTTTAATCTGTACAATTTCTTCCGGCGTTACGGTCACGATGTTTTTGCATTTGGGGTAGCCGGAGCAGCCCAAAAATTCCCCGCGTTTGGACGTGCGCAACACCATCGGTTTGCCGCATTTGTCGCACAAACGGTCCGTAACAATCGGGCCGGTGGACGCCACTTTGTGGCCTTCGGCATCCAGCGAGTAGGTGTTTTTACACTTGGGATAGGCCGAGCACGCCAAAAATTTGCCGCGCCGCCCGGTGCGGATGACCATCGGGGCGCCGCATTTATCGCAAATTTCGTCCGTTTTTTCGGGCTGGACTTTTTCGCCGGAGCTGGTCAAATTGATTTTGCCTTTGCACGTCGGGTCGCTGCAGACGAGGTATTCCCCAAAGCGGCTTCTTTTCTTGAGCATCATTTTGCCGCAGATGGGGCATTTTTCGTCGGTTTCTTTGGCGGCCGGGCGCTGCATGCCTTTGTCGGCTTCGTCCAGTTCCTGTTTGAAATTGGTGTAAAAGTCGGACAGCAGTTTCACCCATTCCTGGTTGCCTTCGGCCACCTGGTCCAGCTGTTCTTCCACGCCGGCGGTGTAGGAAAGGTCCATAATTTCTTTAAAGAAATCTTTTAAGCTGTCCGTGACCGTAATGCCCAGGTCCGTCGCCACGAGCTTGCTGGTTTTGGGCTGGCGGGCAATGTACTTGCGGTCCAAAATCGTTTTAATCGTGGGCGCGTACGTGGACGGACGGCCGATGCCGTGCTTTTCAAGCGTTTTAATCAGGCTGGCTTCGTTGTAGCAGGGCGGCGGGGTGGTTTTGTGGTCTTTGGTTTTAATATCCAAGAGCTTTAACTCGTCCCCTTCCGTCAGCACCGGCAAGAGCGCGCTGCCGTCTTCTTTTTCTTCGGCGGAGTCGTCGTCCTGGTCTTTATAAATGGATAAATAGCCCGGGAATTTGACCGTGCGCCCGCTGGCACGCAGGACGCATTCTTTTTCGCTTCCGGCGGCAATGTCAATGGACACGGTGTTAAAAACCGCATCGGCCATTTGGCTGGCCACAAATCGCAGCCAGATGAGTTCGTACAATTTGTACTGGTCGGCGGTTAAGTAGGGCTTCATGGCCTGCGGGGTGCGGCGCACGTCCGTCGGGTGGATAGATTCGTGCGCTTCCTGCGCGCCCATTACTTTGCTTTTGTAGACGGGTTGTTTGGCCGGCACAAAAGCGGGGCCGTATTTCTCGCCGATGAATTTTTTGGTCTGTTCCTGCAGCAGTTTGGACACGTTAAACGAGTCCGTTCTCATATAGGTAATCAAACCGACGGTCTGGCCCGAAATTTCAATCCCTTCGTACAAGTGTTGGGCCGTCATCATCGTTTTTTGAGACGGGAAGCCTAATTTGTTGTAGGCGTCCTGCTGCATGGAGCTGGTGATAAAAGGCGGTTTGGGTTTTTGTTTGACTTCTTTCTTTTCCACCTTCAAAACGGTGTTGGGCCCTTTGCGCAGTACGTCCGAAAGCGGGGCCAGCTTTTCCGGCTTGTCAAAAACGGTGGTTTTTACTTTGTAATCTTCGGCAAACAGTTTATACGTGGTGGTTTGTTCCACGTTTTTGCCCTGCCACTTGGTTACGCGCGCCCAAAACGAGGGGGCCGCGCCGGGTTTTTCAAACTGGGCGCCGATGGTCCAGTATTCCTGTTCTTTAAATTCGGCAATTTCTTTGGCGCGTTCGGCCAGCAGCCGCACGGCTACCGACTGTACCCGCCCGGCCGATAAGCCGGAGGTGATTTTTTTCCACAAGAGGGGGGATAATTTGTACCCGACAATGCGGTCCAAAATGCGCCGGGCCTGCTGGGCGTTGACGAGGTTCTCGTCAATTTTGCGGGCGTGCGCAAAAGATTCCTTAATAGCCGCCGGGGTAATTTCGTGGAAGTAAATGCGCTGGTAGCGGTCCTTGGGCAGTTTTAACAATTCCACCAAGTGCCACGCGATGGCTTCCCCTTCGCGGTCAGGGTCGGTAGCGAGGTAAATTTCGCTGGCGTTTTTGGCTGCGGCCGTCAGTTCCGCAATCAGCCGTTTGGCGCGGTCCACCGGCACATAGGTGGGTTTAAAGCCGTGTTCAATATCTACCCCAATGTCTTTGGAAGGCAAATCCCGCACGTGCCCGAACGAACTGCGCACGATGTAGTCGTTGCCCAGGATTTTGCTGATGGTTTTCTGCTTGGTGGGAGATTCTACGATAACCAGCTTTTTGCCTTTTGGATGGGTGGTTGCCATATATTCACTTCCTTATCAAGTTAAAATTTGCTTCTGCTGTACAGGCCGTTTTCGCAGGCCAGGAACCCCTTTACTTCCAGTTCAAACAGCAAAGACGCCGCTTCCGGCACGTCGGCGCCGAGGGCCTCGGCAATTTGGTCCAAACTGGCTTGCCCGCCGCCTACGGCGTTCATCACCTCGCGTTGGCGAGGGGTTAAATCTTCTTCCGGTTTGGGCGGGGTATGCGGGTCTTTTTCAAAGAATCGCGCATCCAGCCCAAAGCGCAGCTGCTGTGGTATATAGTCTAGTATATCTGCAACGGCGGTTACAACCCCCGCCCCGTCCCGTATGAGGGCGTTGGGGCCGCCGGACTGCGGGCTGTCTATCGGGCCGGGCACGGCCAAAACGTCTTTGCCCATTTCCAGGGCGAGCTTGGCCGTAATCAGGGCGCCGGACTTGATTTCCCCTTCAATCACCACGACCGGCTGCGACAGCGCCGCAATAATGCGGTTGCGCCGCGGAAAGTGGAAAGCATTGGGCGGGCTGTTAAACGGCAGTTCGCTGACGACCGCCCCGCCGTATTGCAAAACGGCTTTTTCCAGCGCGCGGTTTTCCGGCGGGTAACACCGCCCTACGCCCGTGCCGATGACGCCCACCGTGGGCTTTTTAAGGCGTACGGCCGCGGCGTGGCATTCGCTGTCCACCCCGCGGGCTAACCCGCTGACAATGACTACCCCGCATTGGGCCAAGTCGCCCGCCAGTTTGGCGGCGGCGCGGCGGCCGTAGGGGGTAATTTTGCGCGTGCCCACCATCCCCACGCAGGCTTGTTCGGCCGGCGGCAGTTTGCCCAGTACATATAAGGCGATGGGGGACTCTTTGATGTTGCGCAGCGATTGGGGATATTCGTCGTCTTCCGGCACGTAGATGTGCCCGCCCAAGGCGGCGGTTTTGTCCCATTCCTCTTGCGGGTTGACGGCGTGGGCTTCTTTTAACAGGCGTGCGGCCGAGGACGGATTTAAATTGGCTTCGCGCGATAGGGTTTCCGCGTCCTGGCGCAGAATTTCCTGCGCGGAACCGAAAATTTCAATCAGCCGTTCCAGCCAATCCGCGCGGAAGAATAAACACGCGTTTACTTGAATGCGGGCCAGCCGTTCGGCGGCGGAGACAGAAGGGTTCATCAGATATCGGCCACTCCTTTGCGGTCCATCGGGCGGTACTGCATCACTTCCACCAGGTGTTTTACTTCTATATTTTCTTTGCCGTCCAGGTCGGCAATGGTGCGGGCGGTTTTTAAAATTTTGTCCAAACTGCGCGCACTGAGGCCCAGCTTGCGCATGGCGGCTTCCAGCACGCGGTCCGCTTCCGGCGGCAGGGGGCAAAATTCTTTAATTTCGCGCGGCGTCATAAAGGCGTTGGCCGGGGTGGCCGAATGCGCAAAGCGCTTGCGCTGGATGTCGCGCGCCTGCAATACCCGCTCGCGGATTTGGGCGGAGGTGTCGCCTTCGCTTTTCTTGTTCCAATCCGTGTATTTAACGGGGTTTAAATTGACGGTTAAATCAATGCGGTCCAACAGCGGCCCCGACAGGCGCGATTTGTAGCGGTTGACTTGCATCGGCGTGCAGGTGCAGGGGGTGACCGGGTCCCCCAGGTGGCCGCAGGGGCACGGGTTCATGGCGGCCAGCAGGGTAAAGCGGGCCGGATACGTGACGGTCTCTTTCGCACGGGAAATGGTCACGCGGCCGTTTTCCAGCGGTTCGCGCAGCACTTCCAGGGCGGAGCGGGAAAACTCGGCAAATTCGTCCAAAAACAGCACGCCGTTATGCGCCAAAGACACTTCCCCCGGGCGCGGCGTAGAGCCCCCGCCGATGAGCGCCACATCCGAAATGGTGTGGTGCGGGTCCCGAAACGGGCGGCGGGTTAAGAGCTTGCTCTTGCCGATTAAATTGCAAATGGAATAAATTTTGGTGATTTCCAGCGCTTCTTCCTGCGTCAGCGGCGGCAAAATGCCCGCAAAGCGCTTGGCCAGCATACTTTTGCCCGTGCCTGGCAGCCCAATCATCAGTACGTTGTGCCCGCCGGCGGCGGCAATTTCCAGCGCGCGTTTGGCCAAGGCCTGGCCTTTGACGTCCGAAAAATCCAGTTCCGGGGTAATTTCTTCTTCCGGTTCCGGCACAAACGCCAGCTTGACGGCACTTTCGTCCAGTTTCCCTTCCAGATATAAAGCGAGGTCTTTTAAGGTATGCGGCGTGATGAACGGGGTGCCGGACACTTGCCCTTCCAGCACGTTTTGCGGGGGAATAACGGCCGTTTTGCCCAAATTTTTGCAGGAAATCAACATCGGCAGAACGCCCGCGCACGGCCGCAGCGAGCCGTCCAACGCCAATTCCCCCAATACCAGGAGGTTTTTGATTTTGTCCGCAGCGTCTTCGGACAGTTGGCCGGACGCCGCCAAGATGCCCAGCGCAATGGGCAGGTCAAACTGGGTGCCGCTTTTGCGCAGTTCGGCCGGGCTTAGGTTGACGGTAATGCGTTTGTTGGGGAAATCAAAACCGCTGTTGCGTACGGCCGCCACCACGCGTTCTTTGCTTTCGCGCACTTCCGCGTCCGGCAAGCCGACAACGGCCAACGTAGGCATACCCGCGGCGATATCCACTTCCACGGATACGGCAAAGCCTTCTATCCCTTTAATGGCGCCGGTGCATACGTTGGCCAGCATATCAGTTAAAGCTCAGTACGATGGCGTCAGGGGCGATGGATACCACCGTAAAATTGACGTTATACTTGCGGATGATTTTGGCGGCCAGTTCTTCCGGGGTGGAAATGTTGGCCGAGATTTCAAACTGGCCGGCCGAATTGGCGTAGCGGACCAGGTTGAAGTCCTCAATCTCGCGCAAGTTGCGCAGGATGTCCTGCACTTGTTTTAGGCGTTCAATGTTGCCGATGTCTTTAATCGTAACGTTGAACACTTTGGCCGAGTTGATGGCCGCGGTAATCGGTTCCACCAATTGCTTGGCGGCCGCTTCGCACGCGGCGGAAATGGATTTTTGGGACGCAATTTCCTCCAGCGGGTCCAATCCGCTCAATTGGTCGGCTCCTTCCGCCACCACGGCATAGTTGTTGGTGGAGTAAACGCGGATGTTGGCCCGCGCGCGGTAGGATTTAAAGGGGGAAACCGTGCCCGGCAACGCCGTAAGCGGGTTGGTTACTACGTCCGCCATCACCACAAAGCGCGCGCCTTCTTGGCGGGCTTGGTCAATGGTGGGGTTGGGGTTTTCAATATTATTTTGGCTTAAATTTTCCCCGTTGATGAGGGCAAACGAGGGGTTTTTTAAAGCGCGGTAGATGGCTTGTTTGCAGTCCTGGCTGAGGGAAACTTCGTCCCCCACCATTTCGCGCGAAGTAACCAAAATGTTGGTTTTCTTGGCGAAGGCGTCGGCCTCGGACTGTTTGATAATGTCGCCAATGTCTTTGACGAGCACCATCGCTTTGATTTGGGTGTAAAATTCATCGCCCTTGCGGTAGGATTTTTGCACGTGGCTGCGGCGGATGAACCCCGCCGTTTTGGACACGATTTTATCTTCCACCAGCTGGGCTTGTTCCACCGTGGTGGCCGAAGAAATAAACACGCCGGCCACTTTTTCCACCGCGGCGCGCTGGGCGGCCACAATGCCGTCCTGCTTCATTTGTTTTAAATTGTTTTCATCGTACGGCACGAGCGAGTCGGCAATTACGTATTCGCCTTCCCCTTTCGGCCCGATGCGAAAAGAACTGCACGCCGTGAGCAGCAGCGTGCCGGAAAGAAGCAGCAAAAAGAGTTTTTTCATTGGTTTTTAACCTCCGGGTCAAGGCCGGCCGCCTGCAGGCGTTTGCGGTCCAGGCGCATAATCACGCTGCAACCGCCGTCGTCCAGGTATTCGGTAGACACCAGTTCCATCTGGCTGATGACGCCGTTGGCCGAGGTGTCAATCGTGCTGCCGGTGGAAACGGCGTCCACCACTTGCACATTGGCTTCCAGGTTGGCGCCGTAGAGCACTTCGGTGGCGCGCTGATAGGCGTGGGCGATGGCCGCTTCGCGGCTCATAATGCGGCGCTGGGAATCGGACGTATGCGCCGGGTTGGCCGCGCCAAACCCGCGGACCCACAGGTATTCGCTGTCTAACAGCGTATCGTTAAAGGCCGGCGCAATGGAGCCGTCTTTCACGGCGGACTTCATCGTGCCCGAGCACGCGCACAAACACAGCGCGGCCGTGCAAAGCATTAAAAGTTTTTTCATAGGTTACCTCAAGAGTTCGGACAGAACTTTTACATACGTGCTGGGTGCTTTGACGTCTTCGTAATTGATGATGCCGCAGCGAATGAGCATAATTTCCAGCATGTGCGTAAGAATATCGTAGAAGTTCTCGCGCACGGACGGATCGCACACGGTTAACGCCGGGCCCAAAATGACCGCCCCTTTGAGCTTTTTGTTGTCGCAGAGGTTGGCAATTTTAAAGGCCGAAGAAATGATGTTTTCCGTGGCGTAAGAGGAGCGGACGGCAATTTCAAAGCTGCCTTCTATGCCCAATTCTTTGGCGCGTTGTTGCAGCGCGTACACCATCCAGCTCATCATATGCGAGCTGTTTTGCGGATAGAAGAACCCGATGCGGCCCCATTCCCCGTTGCCGGACATCGCAATAGAGGTGATGCTTTCCGGGTCGCGGCTTAAAATTTCGCTGGTGGCGTCTTCGCCGTTGGTGGCCAGCAGTTTTTCAAAAATGGCCGCCTGCGAGCGTTCCGCCTCGGGCAGGTGCGGGAAAATCAGGTTTTCCAACACTTTTAACCGGCGGATGCTGCGCGTGACGGTGCCCAGCGTCATATGCGGGCTGCCGAAAAATTCGTTAATTTGCGTGTCGTTTAAATCTACGCCGTTGTCCAACAGCATTTTCTTTACGATGCGCAAATGCGTGGCTCCGTTGGCGGGTTTTAATTCGGAAATCCAACCGGAATCCAATTTAAATTTAATCAGTTCTTCCAGTTTTTCCAAGCTTTCCGGCGGATACTTGGACGTGATGACAATTTGTTTTTGGTCCTGCAGGAACTTGTTGAGCAGCCGGGAAATATAGTTGCGGTTTTGCTCGTTGATGGCCAGCAGGTGGATGTCGTCAATCAACAAGACTTTGACGGTATCCATAAACTTTTCAAATTTCTCAATGTTGCCTTCCATCACGTAGCGCTGAATGCCGCGCGATAAACGCACGCCGTTGGTCATAAAGATGTTTTCCTGGCCGTATTTTTTGGAAAACGCATATGCCATGGCGTTTAAAAAGTGCGTTTTGCCCGTGCCCGTAGCGCCGTGCAAGACAAGCGGGTTGTAGAGCTTGCCCGGGTTTTCAATTACGGAAATAGCCGTCGCATGCGCAAAGCGGTTGACGGACATGACCATCGTTTCCAGGGTATAGGTCGGCACCAGCGGCACTTCCAGCGGCCAGTTGTGTTTTTTGAGCTCCGAGAGGGGAATTTCAATGGAGTGGTCAATCGTCTTGGTCTTTTCTATCATGGTGTTGGCCGCGGCCGGCTTGGGCTGTGCTTTTTGCACGGGTGTATGCGGCGCCGCGGTGTGCGGTGCGGCGGGTTGGGCCGGCGTTTGGTGCGGTGTGGGCGGAACAGACGCCGGAGCCGCAGGAGCCTCGGGCTGGTGCGGAGCCTGCGGGGCAGGCTCTATCTTGCGTCTGATGCGGAAAGTGGTTTTTAATTCTTGGTTCTCTTCCATAATAGATTCCCCTGGATAAACATGAGATGACGATGGCGCAGGCACAGCTGCGGACGCGTTTTCTTTCTTGCCTTTTAAACGGAATAGAGTGCGTGTTGTTTTTTGAGTCGTTTCGGGCTGGGCCGGTGGTTCGGCCGGCGGTTGTGCGGCCGGTTTTTTATGGACGGCCGGCGGCACCTGAGTGTCGTGGAACGACTTTTCGTACTGGTGCTTCATAATTTCGGTATTTAAAGTCGTTTCCAGGTTAAACGTCTTTTCCAGCGAGTCCAATTTTTGCCCGCGGATGGTAATTTCGGGCAGGTCGCTGTTGCCCGCTTCTCCCGACTCCGCAGCCTGCTTGACGTGCTGGCCGGGAGCAATGGTGTTGAGCAGTTCTACTTCTTCCGGCAGTTCCCCGGGTGCGGTGTGCTCTATTGTGGTCGTAGCGGGGTCTTCCGGCGCGGGGCCCAAGTTCAGCGGTTCATCGTCCAATTCGGCCGATTTGATAGAAATTTGTTCCACTTTGGGCAGTGCGTCCGAATTGCCGTTTGCCGGTACAGCGTCTTTTGAGGCTGTTGCCTGCGGGTGCTGTGATTGCTTTTCTATCTGTTCAAAAGGGTCTTCCACTTCTTCCGCCGGAGTTTCTGGCCGGGGCGGAACCGGGGCCTGCGCGGTTTTTCCGTTCGCGGCCGCCGGAGCGGTTTCCGGTTGGGGGGCGGCTTCGGCGCCCGTGGCCGACGGCTGTGCCGTCGTGTTAGCGTGTTTTAAGAAATCGGTATCTTTTTTTGCCATACGGTCCGTGATGGTGTTTAAGTCTTCCAAGTCTACAAAGCAGGTCTGGTCTTTGAGTTTTTGTTCAAAAATATTAAAGGATTCTTCCAAACTGTCTTTCCCGTCGGCCAAGGAGCTCATCTTCTGTTCGCGCTGGACTTGCGAATTTTTGGCCAGCTGCGGGTTTTCTACATCCATAAACATATCGTATTTGGTTTGAGCCGACAAAATATCGTCCAGCGGCATTTGGTCCAGCAGCGTTCCTTCCATATCTTTGATGAGCATATCTTTGTCGCTGATGGTAATCTCGCCCGATTTTTCTTTGTTGCTTAAAGGCGCCTGGTTCGGTTCGTCTGCGGCCGGCGATTGCTCCGGGGCGGGAACGGTCTGCTTTTCTACGGAAAGGCCGTCGGCTTTTTCATTTAAATTCACTTGCTTGGCCTGAAAATCTTTTATGTTTTGCTGTGCGGGCGTGGCGGGGATGTCGGCCGCCGTGGTCGGGCGGGCCGCTTCCTCGGGAGAGGACGGTTTGGGCCGGAAAAAACTTTCCGATGGGTCCAAGGTAACAAAGGTGGGAAAGGATTTATCTTCTTTGGAAACATCGGCATTGAACAAAGGATCCCCCAAAATGCCGCCCGGGACGAATTGGTTTACTTTGTTGGTTTGGTCTACGCCTTCCCGCACGGCCGTGCGGATTTTTTCCAACGTGTCTTCGTCCAAGTCGGCCGGCAGTTCAAACGCGTATACAAACGGGGCTTCCGCCGGCTTGGCAGGCTGAGCATAGCCTTCCAGCTTTTTGGCAATCAAGCGGGCGTCGTGCTCCGTGCCGTCCGTTACCAGGGTGTAACGCAGGCTGTGGTCCTTTGGATCAATGCGGGAGATAATGTCCCAATTTGTTATCATTTTCCCTCTACGATTTTTACGCCGCTGCTGGCGCCAATGCGGGTAGCCCCGGCGGCAACCATAGCGTCAAAATCCGCGCGCGAACGCACCCCGCCCGAGGCTTTCACCTGCATATGGGCCGGGATGGATTTGCGCATAAGCGCCACGTCGGGCGCGGTCGCTCCGCCGCCCGTAAAACCGGTGGAAGTTTTTACAAAGTCCGCTTCCGCCTGGGCGCTGAGTTCGCACGCTTTTACTTTTTCTTCGTCGGTCAGTTGCGAGGTTTCAATAATCACCTTCAGCACGTGCCCCATACAGGCTTTGCGCACGGCTTGGATGTCCTGCAATACCGTTTGATAGTCTTGGGCTTTTAGGGCGCCGATGTTGATGACCATATCAATTTCATCGGCGCCGTTTTTCAAAGCATCTTCCGTTTCGTACACTTTTACCGCCGTGGTGTTCGCCCCCAGCGGGAAACCGATGACCGTGCAGACTTTCACGTCGCTCCCTTTGAGCTGTTCCTTGGCGTAGGATACCCATACCGGGTTGATGCAAACGCTGAAGAACCCGTACTGGCGGGCTTCTTCGCACAGGCGGTGGATGTCCTGCCGGGTGGCAGCCGGTTTTAAGAGGGTGTGGTCAATCAGTTTAGCTACGTTCATACGAAACTCCTTTGCATTAGTTGAAGTTAATAATGCGGGCGAACTTTTCGGCGATTAGAGATTGACCGCCGACGAGCGCGCCGTCTACGTCTTCTTTGGCCATAATTTCGTCCACGTTGGTGTCCTTCACGCTGCCGCCGTACAAAATGCGGGTGGCGTCCGCAAACGCTTGCGAGTAGGCTTTAGCCAAGTACGCGCGGATAGCGGCGTGCACTTCCTGCGCCTGGTCGGGCGTGGCGGTTTTGCCGGTGCCGATGGCCCAGACGGGTTCGTAGGCGATGATGAGGCCTTTTAATTGTTCTTCGGTAAAATCTTTCAAGCCGTTTTTGAGCTG
>CALUZE010000029.1 GCA_944325235.1 uncultured Elusimicrobiales bacterium
AAAGAAAATTTTGTAGGGAAAGACGCGCTGGCGGCGCAAAAAGCACAGGGCGTAAAAGAAAAGCTCATCGGCTTTGTGCTCAAAAGCCCCGGCGTACCGCGTGCCGGCTGCAAAGTGTTTGCGGACGGCGCGGAAAAAGGGGCGCTGACCAGCGGCACCTATTCCCCGCTGTTTAAGGGGATTGCCGTCGGATACCTGGCGGCCGAATGGGCCGTGCCCGGCAAAGAAGTGGAAATTGAAATCCACGGCAAGCGGGCCAAGGCCGAGGTCGTCAAACCGCCGTTTTATAAAAACCGAGTTTAACCGAAAGGAGAAAAATATGTATAACGAAGAAAATTGCCGTTTTGCCAAAACCCACGAATGGGCCCATATGGATGGCGACATTGCCACCGTGGGCATCAGCAACCACGCACAGGAAGAAATCAGCGACATCGTTTTTGTGGATTTGCCCAAAGTCGGCCAACAGGTAACTGCCGGCCAAAACTGCTGCGTGATTGAATCCGTCAAATCCGCGTCCGAAATTTACGCTCCCGTCAGCGGCGAAGTGGTGGAAGTAAACACCGCGCTTACGAACGACCCCGCCCTCGTTAACCGCGAACCGCACGGCAACGGCTGGCTGTTCAAAATCAAAATGTCGGCCCCGGCGGAATACGAAAACCTGATGGACCTGACGGCATACAAAGCCACGCTCGGTAAATAAGCGGACTTTTTAATCATCCCCCGCCCGAAGCGGGGGATTTTAAAGGATAGTTACTATGTTTATTCCCCACACGAAAGAAGACCGCCAGGAAATGCTGGCCAAGATTGGCGTTTCGTCGGTGCAGGAGCTGTTGGCGCAAATCCCGCAGGATTTGTTGTACCCCGCGCTGGATTTGCCCCGCGCCTTGTCCGAACAGGAACTCACCGCGCACGTGCAGGCGTTGGCCGCGCGCAACAAGCCGCTTAAAAACTTTATCGGCGCAGGCATTTACGAACATTTTATTCCCGCCGCGGTGAATGCGTTATCCTCCCGCGGGGAGTTTTTAACCGCCTACACTCCCTACCAGGCCGAAGCCAGCCAGGGCACCCTGCAAACGATTTACGAATTTCAAAGCTGTATCTGCGCACTGACGGATATGGACGTGGCCACCGCCTCCCACTACGACGGCGCTACCGCCCTGGCTGAAGCCGCTTTGGCGTGCTTGCGCATTACGGGCCGCACGGAAATTTTGGTTTCCGCCGCGCTGCACCCGCACTACAAAGAAGTGCTTAAAACCTACGTGCGCCACCAACCGGGCGTGTGCGTGAAAGAAGCCCCGCTGGGCGCGGACGGCACGCTGGATTTGAACGCGCTGGGCGGTTTGCTTTCCGCTAAAACCGCCTGCTTTGTGCTGGCGACGCCGAACTTTTTCGGTTGTTTGGAACAAGCGGAAAAAGTATCCGCGCGTGTACATCAGGCGGGTGCGTTGCTGACGGCCGTGTTTAATCCGATTGCCTTGGGCGTGATGCAAACGCCGGGCTCGTACAACGCCGATTTTGCCGTGGCCGAAGGACAGCCCTTGGGCAACGCCATGAACTTTGGCGGCCCCGGGCTGGGCATTATGACCGCCAAAAAAGCCTATATGCGCCAGCTGCCCGGGCGCATTGTGGGCATTGCCAAAGACAAAAACGGCCGCCGCGCCTTCGTTCTTACCCTGCAGGCGCGCGAACAGCATATCCGCCGCGAACGGGCGTCTTCCAACATCTGCTCCAACGAAGCGCTTTGCGCGCTCAACGCGGTGATTTACTTAACGCTCCTGGGCCCTGCGGGCCTGGCCGAAGTGGCCGAACTGAACCTGGAACGCGCACACCAACTGGCCGAAAAGCTGGGCCAATTGCCCGGCTACCGCGTGAAATACGCCGCGCCGTTCTTTAACGAATTTGTGTTGGAATGCCCCGTTCCCGCCAAGAAAATCATTCAAAAGCTGGAAAAGAAAAACATCAGCGCGGGCTATGCACTGGGGAAGGATTTTAAAGGAATGGAAAACTGCCTGCTCGTGTGCGCCACGGAAACCAAAACCGAGGCCGATTTGCAGGCCTATGCCGATGCGCTGGGAGGTGTAAAATGAAAACGATTTTGCCGCATAACGCGTTATCGTTGGAAAAATCCCGCCCCGGCCGCCGCGGCGTACGGTTTGAACCCGTGCAAAAGCACGCCTCGGCCTATCTGCCCGAAGCATACCTGCGCAAAAGCGCGCCCAAGCTGCCGGAACTTTCGGAATTTGAAACGGTGCGCCATTTTACGCGTCTGTCGGAACTGAACTACTGCCTGGACGGCGAGTTCTATCCGCTGGGGTCCTGCACGATGAAGTACAACCCCAAAGCGTACGACTTTTTAAGCGCACTGCCCGGGTTTACGCAAGTGCACCCGCTGGCGCCGGAATCTTCGGTGCAGGGCACGCTGGAAATGCTTTATCACTTCCAGGAACTACTTAAAAAGGTGACGGGTCTGGCGGCGTTTACGCTCCAGCCTGCGGCCGGTGCACACGGGGAACTGACCGGTATTTTGACGGCCCGCGCCTATCACGACGCGCGCAAAGATTTTAAACGCACGGAAGTCATCGTGCCCGACACTGCCCACGGCACCAACCCCGCTACGGCGCATATGGCCGGATACACGGTGGTAAACATCAAATCCGCGCCGGACGGCCGCGTGGACAAAGCGGCTTTGCAGCAGGCGCTGTCGGACAAAACGGCCGTGGTGATGCTGACCGTACCCAACACGGTGGGGCTGTTTGAAACGGACATCTGCGAAATTGCCGATATGGTGCACAAAGCGGGCGCCTTGTTCTATTTGGACGGCGCGAACTTCAACGCGTTGGCCGGGCTCGTAAAACCCGCCGATATGGGGGCGGACTTAATGCACTTAAACGTGCACAAAAGTTTTGCTGCCCCGCACGGCGGCGGCGGCCCGGGGGCAGGCCCCGTGGGGGCGGCGGCGCATGTGGCGCCTTTCCTGCCCAAGCCGATGGTAGAGCTGAAAAACGGCAAATATACCTTAAGCGGCAAAATGCCCAAGAGCCTGGGCAAAATGAAAGCGTTTTACGGCAATATAGCCGTCTGCCTGCGCGGGTATTGCTATTTGCGCCAGTTTGACGGAACCACCTTCCGCCAAATTGCCGAAAACGCCATTTTGAACGCCAACTACATCCGCGCCGCGCTGAAAGGCAAGTTTAATGCTTTCTTTGACTGCATTTGTATGCACGAATGCGTGCTGAGCATTAATCCGGCCGAGATGAACGGTGTGCATACGTCCGACATTGCCAAACGGCTGCTGGACTACGGCT
Source organism: uncultured Elusimicrobiales bacterium (assembly GCA_944325235.1). Taxonomy (GTDB): domain Bacteria; phylum Elusimicrobiota; class Elusimicrobia; order Elusimicrobiales; family Elusimicrobiaceae; genus Avelusimicrobium. Next base: position 3,306 of record CALUZE010000029.1, read on the forward strand.
TTTATGCCCCCACCATTTACTTCCCGTTAATCGTGCCGGAAGCGATGATGGTGGAACCGACGGAAACCGAAAGCAAGCAAATGATGGACGCGTTTGTGGAAGCGATGGAACAAATCTACACGGAAATCCAAACCGAACCGCAAACCGTCAAGGACGCGCCGCACACCCAGTGCGTGTGCCGCATTGACGAAGTTTCCGCCGCGCGCGAACCCAATTTGCGCTGGTAATCCCGCGTGTACGGCCCCGCTTGCGGGCGGGGCCGTGCGGGAGGATTCTCTTGCCGCCGGGATAACCCCGGGCGGCTGTATAGTTTATGGATATTGTACTGGCCAGCCCGGCGTTAAACGTGTATGAACAAATGGCATTGGACGAATGCCTCGTACGCGCGCGCCCGCGCGAGGCCACCCTGCGCTTTTACCGCTGGACGGAAGGCCCGGCCGTCACCTTTGGGTACGCCCAGTTTGTTAGCGAGGTCCGCCGCGCCGTGCAGGCGCACCCCGGCCCGTTAGTCCGCCGACCGACGGGCGGAGGCGTGGTGTTCCACGGGGAGGATTTAACGTTTTCGCTGGTGTTCCCTTCGGCTGAGCGCCCCGCGGAAATTTATCGCCGCCTGCATGCGTGTATCCACGAACAGTTGGCCCGCTTGGGCGCGCAAAACCGCGTGTTTGACCGCAAACTGCCCGCGTCCGCGTATGCCCCCAGCGTGCACCACGCGGCCAGCGCGTGCTTTAATAACCCGGTGGAAAACGATTTGCTCGCGGCCGATGGTGCCAAAGTGTTGGGCGGAGCCATCCGCCGCTTTGGCCAAACCGTGCTGTATCAAGGCTCTTTGCAGCTGCCCGGCGCGCGCGAAAATCCGGCCTATAAAAAAGCCGTGATTGACGCCGCACGCGTGTTTTGGGCAACCGATTTAACTCCTTGCCGCGCGGACGAAACGCTGCTGCAAGCGGCCCGGCAACTGGCCCAAACGCAATATGCCCAAAAAAGTTGGACGGAGAAATTTTAATGGTGCGTTTACTCAAATTGCTCATCGCCCTCTTGCTGCTGCCCACGGCCGTGCTGACGTTTGCCGAAACGATGCGGATTTTGCTGGCCGTGTTGGGGCATTTGCAGGCGGCGGTCAGTTTTGTGGCCGGAGCGGTGGTGTATAGCGGTATCCATTACGGGTACTACAATTTTTCCCGGCCGTATGTGTTCGCGCACGAAATGACGCACGCCCTGGCGGCGCTGGTGTGCGGATGCCGGATTAAGGACGTGTCCATCGGGCAGGACAGCGGATACGTGAAAATGGACGACTGCAACGCATTTGTGGTGCTCGCGCCGTATTTCATACCGGCGTACACGGTGGCGGCGGCGTTTGTGTACCTCGTTGCGGATTTGTTTGTGGATTTGACGCCCTACCGCCAGGTGTTTTTGTTTGTCATCGGGTTTTGCACGGCGTTCCACCTGGTGCAGACGTTTAAAACGTTGTTTGAGGCCGAACAGCCCGATTTAAAATTGGCCGGCGGCAAGGTGTTTTCCGTCGTGATGATTGTGCTGGCCAACCTGGTGGTGCTGGCACTGGTGTTAAAGGCGTTGTTCCCGGAAACGGTCAGTTTGGCTGCCGCCGGCAAAAATGTGCTGGCGGGAACCGTCAACATCTGGCGAATTATAGTAAACTATATAGTAGAAAAAGCAGTGAACGCGGCATAAAAAATGAGCAAAAAAAATAAAAACAAACACAAAAAAGGGTTTTGGGCCTGGGTAGTGCGGTTTATCAAATCGTGCTTTCTGGTCAGCTTTCGTATGGTTTTGTTTACCGTTATGCTGCTTTTGCTGTTGGTGGCGGGGCTGTGGCTGGTGTTTTTAAAAACGTTTAACGCTCAGCACATCAGCGAAGTCATTACCGAAGAACTGCAAAAACGCTTGGACCGCCCGGTCATTATTTCCTCCCTGGATTTAAAATTTATTAATACGTTGGAACTCAAAGGCTTTTCCGTGCTGGATACGGAAGGGGAACCGGGGTATCCGCTGTTGTCGGCCGAGTCCGTTACGCTGCGCTTTCGGCTGTTGCCGCTTTTAAACCAGCAGTTGGTGATTGATGAAGTTTCCTTAAACGCGCCGCGCTTTAATGTGGTGCGTCTGCAAGACGGCAGCTACAATATGCCGCGGCTGCGCACCCCCAAGGAAAAATCCTTCTACACCAGCGAACTGACCGGACGCAAACTGGCCGTGAGCGTGGAAGACTGGACGGTGGACAACGGCGTGTTAAGCTACAAGGATTTGGCCACCGGCGTGTCGCACGCGGTGTACGGGCTGAATATGCATTTTGAACAGCTGCGCTTTGACGAACTGTCCCGCTTCCGGGCGGAAATGGTGCTGCGCAACAAGTGGGGGGACAATATTTCCGATATGGAAATCCAGGGCACGGGACATGTGAATTTTGCCGGATTTGATTGGACGAATTTTGCCTTGCGCAGCCTGCGCACGCAAGTGTATTTGTTCCAAAAACCGGTGGATTTATTGATTGATTTGGACAACCTGCGCACCCCGTATTTTACCGTCAAGGCCAGCGTGCCGGCCTTTTCCAGCAAGGATTTGTCGCTGTTCCACACCCAGGAATGGGGCTTTGCGGTCCCCAAGGCCGAAATTACGGCGCAGGGGGTGCTGGATAACGACTACCGCCTGCTGAAACTTTCCAAAGTAACGGCCTCCGCGGACGACGTATCGCTGACGGCCTCGGGCATACTGGATTTTGCCCAACAACCGTTTACGCTGGACGTACAGGGGCAGACAAATTCCTTTAAACTGGCCGGCAAAGAAACGTATTACGCCCCCGCTGCCCAATACAAACTGACGGGCACCGGTTCGGTTTCGGCCCGGGTGACGCGCCAGGACGGCAAATACGCACTGCCGCTTTTGACGGCACAAGTAAAAGACGTGGACGGCTTGTTCTACGGCTTTAAAGCCCAGGGCGTGAGCGGGGAGTTCCAGGCCAAAACCAACTTTACCGATTTGTACGCCAACACCACGGCGGGCAAAGTGACGGTGAACAAATCCGTGTTTGACAAACTGAAGATGAGCGCCAGCTGGCGCAAGGGCAATTTGTATGCGTATATCGCGTCTACGGAGTTAAACGGCGTACCGTTTAAGCTGAGTTTGTCCGTCAATAATTTAAAAAGCATCCGCCGCAAAATCCGCACGTCTATCTACTGGCGCGATTTGGACCCGGTGGCTTTTGTCGGTACGGTCAAAGATTTCGTCACCGTCATTACGCCGCTGCTTAAAAAGAAACCCAATTTTAAAGCGCCGGTGGAAGGCCAGTTGGCTTGGATGCGCAACTTCCGCGACCGGCTGCCCAAATTTATGCAAAATTTTGCCGGCAATTTGACGGCGGATACGTTTTCTACGCAGATTTTGTCGGGCAACCGCTTCAGCGCCGAGTTTGATTTTACCGGGATGCGCGCGGGGATGAAAAACCTGTCCGGCCCGCTGGAAGCCCGCCTGGAGGGCGGCGTCATCCACCAAATGGAAAAGCTGGCCGAAGAACAACAAGCCTTGAACATCACGTTCCAGCCGTTTATTTTGATGCACCGTATGGAACGCGCCGGAAGTTTTAAAGTGGGGCAAGTTTTAAAGGACGTTCCGTTTGACGATATGGCGGTGTCGGTTGATTTTACCAACGGGCGTATGCAGATTAACAACGCCTACACGGTGGGGCCCACCATTTCGGCCGCCGTCAGCGGGTGGACGGACTGGGTGAACGAAAATTTTGATATCATTATATGGACGATGTTTAACAATACTTCCCGTTCCGGGGCGTTGGCCGAGAACTTGACCGACGAGTCCGGCAACCCGGCGCTGGCGTTTCGGGTGTCGTCTTCTATGCTTAAACCCAAGCTGGAAATGCTGCGCGCCAAAAAAACGGGCGAAACCATTCGCGCCGCCCAGGAACAGGGATTAAGTACCAGTTTTAAAGCTGCACAGGAATTTATCCAAGGAGATTTTCATGCCAAGAAATAATATGGACGTGCTGTGCCTCCTGCAAGAACACGGGGCTATTTTAGAAGGGCACTTTGTGATGCCTTCGGGCTTTCACAGCCAGACGTATATCCAAACCTCGCTTTTAATGCAGCACCCGAATTTGGCCCAGCGGATTGCGGGGGCCCTGTCGGATAAATTCACGAAGAAAGCCGATGTGGTGATGGCGCTTACGCCGTCCAACTCGGTGTTGGCGCAGGAAGTCGCGCGGGCGCGCGGCGTGCGCGCCATTTTTGCCTCGCGCGACGATAACGGCGAAATGGTGCTGAAACACAATTTTTTGATTAAAGAAGGCGAAGACGTTCTGATTGTGGACGATGTAGCCGTTTCCGGCCGGAAGATCAACAAGGCCATTGAACTCGTGAGCAAACTGGGCGGGAACGTGATTGGCGTCGGGGTGATTGTGGACCGCTCCATGGGGTACCTGCCGCTGGCGGTGCCGCTGCGGGCGCTGTTGTCGTACCCGATGCAGACTTTCTCGGCGAAAGAGTGCCCGCTCTGCGCCGCTAAAATTCCGTTCTCCAAATTGGAAGAAACGGGCAAGGGCAAATAAAAACAAGGATAAACCGTATGATAGAAATTAAACTCAAAGCAAAAGAAGAACGGCGCCTCCAGGACGGACACTGGTGGGTATTTTCCAACGAAATTGACGGTTTGGATACGTCCATTGAGCCCGGCACGCTGGCCCGCGTGGTGAACCACGAAGGCAAACAGGTGGGGGTAGGATATTTCAACCCGCACAGCTTAATTTCCGTACGGCTCATTCAAAAAGGCGAAGGCGATTTGCCCAAAGATTTTGTGTTTGAAAATATAGACAATGCCTATTCCTACCGCAAGGAAATCGGCGTGCGCAAATACGGCCGCATGTGCTACGGCGAGGCCGACAATATGCCCGGCCTGGTGATTGACCGCTACGGCGACGTGCTGGTGGTGGACGTGCTGACTGCCGGGATGGAAAAACTCAAACCCGAAATTACCCAAGCCTGCCAGAAAATTTTTAAGCCCAAAGGCATTTATTACAAGAACGACAGTTCCTTCCGCGCGCTGGAGGGCCTGACCAACACGCCGGAAATCATCGGCGAAGTGCCCGAAACCGTGGAAATAGAAGAAAACAAGGTCAAATATATCGTGCCGCTGCGCGGCGGACAAAAAACGGGCTTTTATTTTGACCAGCGCGAAAACCGCGAATTTTTGAAACCCTATTTTAAAGAAAAACTCGTGTTGGATTTGTACTGCTACATTGGTTCTTTTGGCATTACGGCCGCCTTGGCCGGCGCCAGCCAGGTGTGGGGGTGCGATTCCTCGGCCGCGGCGGTGGAATGGGCCAAGAAAAACGCCGAATTAAACGGCGTGTCGGATACGGTGGTTTTCCACCGCGACGACGCCGAAAGGCTGTTGTCTGCCATGAAAAAAGGCGAACTGCCCGACCAGCCCGATATGGTGCTGTTGGACCCGCCCGCTTTTGTAAAAAGCCGCAAGGCGCTGCCGCAGGCGGTGGGGCTGTATGTAAAACTGGTCAAAATGGCTTTAGAAGGCATTAAACCCGGCGGGTATTTGGCGTTTTCCACGTGTTCGCACCATATTTCGCGCGAACTGTTTGTGGACATTATCCGCCAAGGCGTCAGCAAAGCCGGGCGCAAGGCCGTGCTGGTGGAACTGCGCGGCCAGGCCAAAGACCACCCCGTGCTGATTGGTATGCCGGAAACGGAATATTTGCACTTTGCGCTGATTCAAGTGCGGTAAGCGTGGCATATTTTTTTAAAACCCCGGGTCCCCCGGGGTTTTTGTTTGTTCCGTCCGTCCGAAAAATACAAACGGGCCTCTTTTTCTGCTACGCAAAGGTTTCCTTTTTTTCCCGTTCCGGCCGCGTTTTAAAAATTTCTTGTGTTCATATCGGATTTTTGGCATAATGGAAAAAAGTGACATTTTATTATCGGAGGTCGTTTATGCGTAAAAGCTTGTTCGTCTTACTTGCCCTAATTATGACGTTCCCCGCCGTATTTGCCCAAAATCCTTCCAATCGCCAAAAAGAATACAATCAGTTGTTACAAAAACGTCAAGAACTCCTTTCCTGGGGAAAGCGGCATGCGCTGGCACCTCATTTTATGGAATTAATTAAAGAAAAAGAAGCCCACCAAATCCGCAATGTGCTGTATACCAAATATTTTGATGTGCGCAAAAAAGAAGTCGCCCAATTCCGCCAAGATTTACGCCGCGAACTGCAAAAAGCCAAAAATGTGCCGTATGTTACGTTTAACCGCCTGCCGGCCGAGAACCTCAAAAAAATGGCCCGCCATCCCGAATTGTTATTGGAAATTCTTAAATTATATCCCGACAATGCGGCTACCCTTTCGGACGCGTTTTTAACCAAACTGTTCCAAAAGCACGAAGATTTGGAAAAATTGCTGATGCATTATTTGCTGTACTTGAAAAGCTATAACGCCAATCCGGCCTGTGCGTCTTTTTCTCAGGCGGAAAAGGAACAGCTCTCTATTGTTTACCAAGGCGGTAATTTTACGCAGTTTTACACCAATCTGTCGTTATACGCTACGTCCAACTTAACGGCCAAGTACCAAAAGATGGCCCGCGCATACGTTAAAAAATCTTTGGTGGGTGCATTGAAGTTTTAACGGTGTTTATAACCAAAAACCCCGCTTTAAAAGCGGGGTTTTTTATTGGGCGAAATCCATAAAGAAATGCCGAGGGACAGGATCGAACTGTCGACACCCGGTTTTTCAGACCGGTGCTCTACCACTGAGCTACCTCGGCATTACCTAAATATAATACAAAATTTCAAAACCTTCTTCAATTAAAATTCATTTTCCGTCGAAGAAATAGCCCTTTTTACGTGCTTTTTTGCTATAAATCGCTCTGTGCGGCAAAAATTTCCGCCGCTTGTTCCAAAAATTGCCGGTCCGTTTCGTCAAAGCGGTTTAAAACGGGGGAATCCAGGTCCAGCACGCCCCACGTTTTGCCTTGGTGCACAATAGGAATGACAATTTCGCTGTTGGAGGCGCTGTCGCACGCAATATGCCCCGCAAAAGCGTGCACATTGGGCACCCGTTGGGTTTGGCGGGTGGCGGCGGCCGTTCCGCAGACGCCTTTGCCCAGCGGAATCAGCACGCAGGCCGGCTTGCCCTGAAAGGGACCCAACACCAGCGTATCGTTTTTTAACAGGTAAAATCCGGCCCAGTTGAGCTGCGGCAGGGAGTGATACAACCACGCGGCGGTATTGGCCATATTGGCCACCGGGTCGCGCGTAACGGCCAGCAAAGCCCGCAGTTGGGGCAATAAATCGGCGCAGGGGTGTGTTTTATTTAAGGCAGTCATAAAAATATTGTATAAAAAATCGATTAGAAAGATTGCGTTTTTGCGCGCAAAAGAAATATACTTTATATATGGGTTTTTCCGGTAAAACCCCCGGACCCACAGGAGAATTATGCCAAGAATAGAAGTGGACGCCAACAAGTGCAAAGCCTGTTACCTGTGCGTCAACGCTTGCCCTAAAAAATGTTTGGGCAAATCCAAAACCATCAGCAAAAAAGGATATTTCCCCGCTACGATGGAACACCCCGAAAACTGCATCGGATGCGCGATGTGCTATATGATGTGCCCCGATATCGCCATCACGGTAATTAAAGACTAATTTGAGGATTTTATCATGACCGAAAAAACATTAAGAAAAGGCAACGAAGCTCTGGCTGAAGGCGCCATCCGCGCCGGGGCGCGCTTTTTTGCCGGTTATCCGATTACTCCGCAAAACGAAGTGCCGGAATATATGTCCGCCCATATGGCCGATGCCGGCGGGGCGTTTGTCCAGGCCGAAAGCGAAATTGCCGCCATCAATATGGTGTATGGGGCGGCGTCTACGGGTACGCGCAGCATGACGTCTTCTTCTTCGCCGGGCATCAGCTTAAAGCAGGAAGGCATTACCTACTTGGCCAGCGCCGATTTGCCGTGCCTGATTGTAAACGTGATGCGCGGCGGCCCGGGGTTGGGCAGCATTTCCGGTTCGCAGGG
>CALUZE010000030.1 GCA_944325235.1 uncultured Elusimicrobiales bacterium
GACCAACTTGCCGCATTTTCCAAACGCTTTACGATGTCCAACTTCGCAGAATCGGGCCCGGTAGCCGCACCCAAGCAAGCGCCTGTGCCCCCCGCCAAGCCGGCCGCGGCCCCCAAGCCCTCCGTATTGGATATTATGATGGAAGACCAGCGCCCGCCGCTAGAAAACAAACTGCTGGGGCCGGAAATTTCGGCCTTGTTGGATGATTTTTTGGCCCGCCGCCGGGAGTATAATACCCAACTGGCCCAGACCATACAGTCGTTATTTGGCGATGAAGCCGCCCAGGAAGCCATTTATGTGCTGTTTGCGGACGAAACCGCTTCCTTCGCCAATGCGGCCACCTGCCAAAACCCCGAAGCATTTGCCGCCAACCAAAACCATATTGACGAAAATACCGAAAAACAGCTGCTGCAAATCTTTAAACGCCACAACGCCCAGCTGGGCAAACCGCATGACGGCGTGTCCCCGGCGTGGAAAGCCTTCTTTAAGCGCGTAAAAAATTACGACCGCGTCGTGGCCGACGGGCAAGCGGACGCTGAACCCCAACAATAAGACGCTTTCCCTTATTTGCCAAAGCCCCCGGATACGGACCGGGGGCTTTTTTATGGCCATAAAAAACCCCGCTTTTAGAGCGGGGTTTTACTTGCAAAGCAGAAACGCTTAGGCAGCTTTGACCACATCCACCAATTTCTTGAAGGACACCGGGTCTTTAATCGCCATTTCGGACAACATCTTGCGGTTAAGCGTGATGTTAGCTTTGGCCAAGCCGCTGATGAACTTAGAGTAAGACAAACCTTCCTCTCTCACCGCGGCATTGATGCGGGTAATCCACAACTGGCGGTAAGTGGTTTTTTTGTCTTTGCGGCCAACGTAAGCATGCACGCCGGATTTATCCAGCTGCTGGGTGGCCATGCGCAAGCGGCGGGATTTATCTCCGTAATAGCCGCTGGCTCTTTTCAATACTTTTTTCTTTCTTGCGTGTCTGGGAACGCTGAATTTAATTCTCATGTTTCTAACCTCTTATTTGGCCATCGGGAGATATTTTTCCAAAATCTTCCCTTTGTTGGACTCGGGCGTAATCACGCCGGTCTTTCTGGTTTCGTGCTTCCGGGAGGCAGAAACAGGCGTAAGCAAGTGTTTTCTGCCGGCTTTTCTGTGGGTGAATTTACCCGTGGCGGTCTTTCTGAAGCGTTTTTTGCCGCCGCTGTGGTTTTTCAATTTAGGCATTTTTATAGTACCTCTGTTTAATTAGTCCTTTTTCCGAACAACCTGCGCCGGGAGCCGGTCAAGCCCCGTACGCAGTACACTAAAAAGGACCTAAAAATCGTTTAGTTTTTGGGCACAAACGTCATGGACATCCGGTTGCCCATGGACTGCAATCCGCCGTCCACGTTGGCGATTTCGGCCAAGCGTTTGGCCGTATCGTTCAAAATCTGAATGCCAATGTCTTTATGCTGGTTTTCGCGGCCGTGGAACACCACCACAAAACGGACCATATCTTTCTTGCGCAGGAATTCTTCAATTTGGCGTATTTTCACGTCCAAATCGTGCGGAGCGATGCGCGATTTGATGCGCAGCTCTTTCAAGGTTACTTTGGTCTGTTTCTTTTTGGCTTCCGCCGCTTTTTTGCCCTGTTCGTAAACATACCGGTTGTAATCAAGTATTTTACAGACAGGAGGTTGGGCGTTGGGTGAAATTTCCACCAGGTCCAACTCTTGTTCTTTGGCCAGGGCGATGGCTTGCGCCACCGGCATGACCCCGATCATGGTGCCGTCGGAGTTAATCAAGCGCACTTCCGGCACGCGGATATTCTGGTTTCTGCGATAGAGATCTTTTTTGTATTCTCTTCTGTTATCGTATCTGGCCATTTAAATGTTCTTTCAAAAAAATAGTTCCCCTTTTGGGAACACTTTTATTATACTAACTTCCTCTAAAAACTGTCAATCGGCCGAGGGGTTGGGCGCCGTGTAAACCAAGCGGCCGTTGTGCCAGCCTTCCCAGCCGTGGGGCAAGCGTTTTAACAGCCAGGTTTGGCGGCTGTCGGCCCAGTACGGGCCTTCCGGCGTAAACGCGCGCACCAACAGCCGCGGCTGGGTTTTGACGGGCTCAAACAGCTCGGCTTGCGTTCCGTCTTTGGAAAGCACCACATACGCAGCCAGCGCGTCGTCCGTTCCGTCCGCGGGGCTTAAACGAATGCCTTCTTCCCACAGGCGCACGCACGCGGCGCGGGCTTCACTCCAGGTGTATCCGGCAGAGCCTTTGCAGCCGTGCGCGTCTGCATCCGCGCCCAGCAGTTGTTGCTCGGGGACGGACGCACACGCCCCCAACACCAGGGCCAATAGCGGCCAAACCAGGGTTTTCTTCATACTGTTATTATAGTGTTTTTTGCATCGGTTGGGCATAAAAAAGCCCCGCCGAAGCGGGGCTTTAAATTAGTCGTCGTAATCTTCATCGCGGTCGCGGCGGATTTTTTTGTAATTTCCGTTCGTTTCCAGCGTGGTCGGGTAGCCTTTGTATTCAATTCTGCCGCGGCCGTTGGCCGTAGCATACAAGGCTTCGGTCGGGAAGACTTTGATAGCGCCCGAGGCATTGCCCGTAGCGGTGACCGTCACGGCGCGCAAATCTTCGGCATCCACGTCGCCGGAGCCGTTGTTGGTCAGTACGGCTTCTTCCACATCGCCGGACAAATCCACTTCCGCCCGGTTATGCGCCACGGCTTCCACCCGGTCCGCAGACACACGGCCCAAATCCACATCCGAGCGGTCCGACGCTTCAATCGTCACGGATGTTGCCTGGATATGATCCGCCGAAAATTCGCTGTCCAAGTAAGTTTTCAGCGCCAGCGTTTGGGTGTCCAGCGACCCGCGCACTTCAAATTCGCCGTTTTGGTCCACGGTCACCGCCGCCAATTCCGGCGCGCTGACCGCCACTCTCAAATTTCGTTCGCCGCGCACACGAATCGGCTGGGTGTATTCTACCACCAACACGCCATTTTCCACATACACGTTGGACAAGCGGACCAGGTTTTCCGGCCCGCTTACGGTCACCGCCACATTCGGCCGCTGCATAAAATCCACTTCAATATCTCCGCGGACTTCCACCGCGTTAAACGCGCCCAATTCCTGCACCGCGCGCGACATATACCGCCCCTGACCGGAGACGGTTTTCATTTTCTGCGCCGCCGCCGGCAGCGCCAAAAGTAGGGCCAGTACGCCCGCTAGAATTGCTTTTTTATGGTTCATATTTTCTCCCTTTGTTTAAATTTAGCAATATATAGTAGCACAAAAAGCAAACAAAAAACCAGTATAAAAATTTATTAGCGTCTTTCCGCCAGCCAAGCCCCCTGCAGACGACACGCAAATTTGCTAAAATCTATATGGCTTTTATGACAATTTTTACGTTTTAAGGTGGCAAATATGAGCAACAGAAGAATGGCCCGGGAATGTGCCCTGCAATCGCTTTACTATGCCGACAGCGCCAAAGACGCCAACGAAACCGACGTCACCCGCTACGCGGCCGATTTTAAAAAAGAACTCGGGGACTGCTTCCCCTTCTGTGAAGACCTGGTAACCGGCACGACGCATCATTTGAAAGAAATTGATAAACTCGTGTCCGCCTACGCCAAAAACTGGACGGTGGCCCGTATGTCCGCGGTGGACCGCTCCATTTTGCGTATGGCCACGTACGAAATGGTGTTCAGCCCGGAACGCACGCCCGTGCCCGCTATTATTGACGAAGCCATTGAACTGGCCAAAAAATACTCCACCGAAAATTCCAGCAAGTTCATCAACGGTTTGTTGGACCAGTTAAAAAAAGAACGTAAATAAAAGCTATGCATCCCAAAGAAGAAATTGAACGGCTTAAAAAGCTGATCAATTACCACAACAACTTGTACTATAACTTGGACAACCCTATCTTGTCCGACACGCAGTACGACGAACTTTACAAACAATTAAAAGACCTGGAGGACCAATACCCCCAGTACCGCACCAAAAATTCGCCCACCCAGCGCGTGGGCGGCCAGGCGGGCACGCTGTTTGCGCCCGTTAAGCACGCCACGCCTATGCTGTCGCTGGACAACTCCTACTCGCCCGACGACATCCGCGAATGGTACGCCCGGGCCGAAAAAACCCTCCAACGCAACGATTTTGAAATGGTCGTGGAAGCCAAAATAGACGGCGTTTCTTGCTCGCTCACGTACGAAAACGGCATCCTGGTCACCGCCGCCAGCCGCGGCGACGGCAAAACCGGCGAAGACATTACCGCCAACGCCCGTACCATCAAAAACATCCCGCAAAAACTGGAAAACGCCCCCGCCGGGCTGTTGGAAATCCGCGGGGAAGTGTACCTGGAAAAGAAAGATTTGGAAGAACTAAACCGAAAACAGGAACTCCTGGGCGAAAACACCTTTGCCAACACCCGCAACGCGGCGGCCGGCTCCCTGCGGCAGAAAGACCCGCAGATTACGGCCCAACGCCCGCTTAAATTTTTTGCGCACTCGTTCGGCGCGGGCGACATCGCGGCGGACAGCTTCAGCGGGTTTATTGATTTGTGCAAACAATGGGGCTTTTCCATTTGCCCCGTGCGTACCAAAACCACGCAAATTGCCGACGTCATCCGTTTTTACAACCAATTTGATTCTTCCCGCCACCAGCTGCCCTTTGACGTAGACGGACTGGTGGTGAAAGTGAACCGCTTTGACCAGCAGCGCATTTTGGGCGTCACGGCCAAAAGCCCGCGCTGGTCCATCGCGTTCAAATATCCGGCGCCGCAAGCCACCACCACAGTGCACCATATTTTGTTTTCCGTGGGGCGCAGCGGCGTGATTACACCCGTGGCCCAGCTGACCCCGGTGGCGGTGGGCGGCGTGACGATTTCCAACGCCACGTTGCACAATTTTGACGAAATCGGCCGCTTGGGCTTGCGCGTAGGGGACCGCGTGATTATTGAGCGCGCAGGCGAAGTGATCCCCAAAGTGGTAAAAGTCGTGGAACACCTGGGGCAGGAAGAAGTGCTGCCGCCGACGGTTTGCCCGTCCTGCGGCGGGCCCGTGTACAAAGAGCCCGACGAAGTCGGTTACTACTGTATCAACCCCGCCTGCCCGGCCCAGCTGCGCGGCAGACTGTTGCATTTTGCTTCGCGCGGGGCCATGGACATTGACGGCCTGGGCGACGTAGTGATGGACCAACTGTTGGAAAACCACTATGTGGCCGACTTTGCCGATATTTACAATTTGACCTTTTTGCACTTGCTGCACTTGGAAAACTTTAAAGACAAGAAAGCCCAAAACCTGCTGGACGCCATAGAAGCCAGCAAACAAAAGCCGCTTGCGCGCCTGCTGTTTGCGCTGGGCATTGCGTTCGTGGGCGCCAAAACGGCCGAAATTTTGGCGGACCGCTTCCGCACGTTAGACGCGCTGAAAAACGCCACGCTGGAAGAATTGCAGAGCGTACCGGACGTGGGCGAAATCGTGTCGCACAGCATTTACGATTTCTTCCGCGACCCGCACGCCTTGGAACAAATTGAACGGCTGCGCGCGGCGGGCCTGAACTTTACGCAACCCAAAAAAGAACAGGCCGGCAACGTGCTGGACGGCAAGACGCTGGTGTTTACCGGCGAGCTGAAAACGATGACGCGCACCGAGGCCGAACAACTGGCCAAAGAATACGGCGGCAAAGCCAGCGGGAGTGTGTCCAAAAAAACGGCTTATGTAGTGGCCGGGGCCGAAGCCGGCAGTAAATTGAAAAAAGCGCAAGAACTGGGCGTGCCCGTGCTGACGGAAGAAGAATTTTTGCAGCTGCTTGGCAAGAAAACCGCCTAAACCACTTTGTCCCACAAAAAAAGCGGAGAGAAAATCCTCTCCGCTTTTTTGATGTGTTTACAAATTACTCCAGCAAATCGCCGTCGTCCAAACACACGGTGTAGCCGTAAAACGCGTAGCTTTCCACCAGCGAGTTGGACGGCACTTTGATGTTCGGATTGCGTTTGGCGCGCGAGGCCATCAGGTAATAATACGGCACGCCTTTTTTGGGGTCGGCCGTTTTGCGCGCCAGCACAAAATAGCGGCGGTCGTTCTTGGTGACGTTGAGCACATACACGCCCAATTTGGTGACCAGGGTTTCTTCGGAACATTTCGTCTGGTTTTGGATCATCTTCAAATCCGAACGCGTAATTTCCACGTAACCGGCGTCTTTTAATTGTTTCACCCGTTCGGCCACTTGGGTCAAAAAGGCCTGCGTGGGGGGCACGTCTTCTTTGGGCAGCAGGAAAGCTTTGCGGCCTTTGAGCGCCTCGGTGTAGACATAAAACCCGCTTGGCGTAAGCGTGCTTTGCGGGGTGAAAATTTTCTCCCCTTTCATATCGCGCAAATCAAACACGTCCCGTATCGGTACGCCTACTTTTTGGAACACGGCAATCGCGTCCTGCCCGATGCTTTTGTCCAGCGCGTTGTAGCCGTCCAGCGTCAGCATATCGCGGGCAAAATCGGTGTCTTTATTAATCGTCACGATGTATTCCGCCGGCACGCGCTGGTATTTGTTCTTCAGGTAGTCCAAGCCGCCGCGTTCTTCGGCACTGTGGATTTTTTCAAACAGTTTGCGGTCGTCGTCCGTCAGTTCCGTGGCGTCGGGCTTGACGGCATAGCGCTGTTTGAGCGCGGTTAACATTTCGTCATCCGTCAGGTAGTACGGCTCCAGGCTGATTAAACGTTTGCGCGCAATCAGGTTCAGCGGTTCCACCGCCAAGGCCGAGCGGTAATATTCCGCCGCGCCCTGTTTGTCCCCCTGGTACTCCACAATCACGCCTTTGCCCACCAGCGAGTTCACATTGGCGGCGTTGTACTCCAGCGATTTGGTATACATCTTTAAAGCGGTATCGTTCTGCTGGCGTTTAAGCGCAATGTCCCCCAACATAGAATAGGTATAAGAAAAATACGGAGAGGTGCGCGGCATATTGCGCAACGCGGCGTTGAAATGTTTTTCCGCGCCGTCCAAATCGTCCTGCGTTAAGAGCACGCCCGCCAAAGACAGGTGCGCTTCCACGTTATCGGGGTCCAGCTTTAAACAGCGGGTAAACGTATCCTGCGCCTGCAAATACGACTTGGCGGCAAAGGCTTGTTTGCCGCTTTCCAGGCACGAAGCCACCGTCTGTTTGCCGCCGGCCGCATACGCGGGGGCCGCACACAGGCAAGCCGTTAACAAAGCCAAAAAACAATCAGCAGACAGTTTTGAGTAGTGCATAAAAAATACAGTTCAGTTTTTCGCCTTTGGTCAATTTGACGGGGCGCGTAAAAAGAAAGCCCGTTTTTCTTATTTTAGCAAGATTTTTTAAATATACATACCCCATCACCCGGCAGGGGAGCATTTTAAGCCGCGGAAATGCTTTCATACAGGCAAACGCCTGGGCGTATTCTTCCTGCGTGCGGGCGGCCAATTCTTTCAGCGCGGCGGCCACCCCGCGGGGGTTGCGGTTTTCCAACACGTCGGTCCGCGTTAAACCAAAGCGGTGCAATAAATCTTCCGGCAGATAGACGCGGCCCAAACGGGCGTCGTCCGGCACGTCGCGGATGATGTTGGTCAGCTGTACGGCCGTGCCTTGGTGCAAGGCCAGTTGATCGGCCGCCGGGCCCTGCAAGCCCAAAATGTCCAGCGTGGCCAATCCAACGGCTACGGCCACGCGGTAAATATACCAATCCAACTCCGCCCCCGTTTGATACGTGCGGCCCTGCAAATCGGCCTGCATGCCTTCTATCAGCAGCAAAAAACGGTCCTGCGGAATGGAAAATGTTTGCACGTCCTGCGCCAGCAGCCGCCCCAGTTCCGTCTGCGCCTGGCCGCGGTACATCCGCGCGATTTCGTCTTTCCACCGGGCCAGCTGTTCGGCCGGGTTGGGTACGTCCGGCTCGTCGGCCAGGTCGTCCATCCGGCGGCAGAATTCGTAATAATGGGCCAACGCTTCGCGCCGACGTTTGCCCAAAAAGAAAAACGCCGGGCCGAAACTGGATTTTTTGTACGACGGGCTGTTAGTCAACATGAATTTTACCGTGCTTGTATAAGTACGAAAGCGCCGCGCCCGTGGCCGTGGCGTAAATGGCGTTGGGCGGGATGATAAAATTGACGCCGTGCATTTTGTGCAGCGCTTCAAACACGTGTTTGGCAAACGGCACCTGCGTCAGCGTGCCGGTGAGCACCACGTCTTTTACGGAATCGTTGCGGCAGGCAAACACGGCCATCATGCCGATGGTTTGAAACACCATATTCAGCACGCCCACCGTTAAATCCTGCGGGGAAACGCCGTCCTCCATTTTGCCGAAGTTGGACGCGGTTGTGTCGGGCGTGAGGGTGGAAATAACGCCTGTACTGATGTCGCAAATGTTCAAATCCACGCGGTCCAGCTGGCCGCCTTCGGCCATTTCCACCACGGTTTTAAACGAGGTGGCGCCGCACAGTTTTTCGCACAGGCCCAGCACCGTGCCGCCGCCCACGCCGGAACCGCCGATGTGGCAAATGCCTTCCTTGCCGGCACGCACAAATGCCGTGCCGGTGCCCATACTCACAATCAATCCTTCCTTCTTGCCGGACAGGGCCAGCCCGCCCGAACCGATGGCCACAAATTCATCCACCGACGAAGTGGGAATGCCGTAAATGTCTTTTTTAAAGAGCGACGACCCCACCCCCGTCAAAATAATCTGCGCCACATCCGACAGGGCCAGGCCGTTTTCGTTAATAAATTTGCCCAACGCACCGTAGGCGCTGGTCAGAGGGTCGGCGGCTTCTACTTTTAACATAGAAACCAGTTTGCCTTCGTCCGTATACCCCACGATTTTGGTGGTGGAACCGCCTACGTCAATACCGATAACGACGCTCATAAATCCTCCCGGTTTAGCCCGATAGACTCCAGGAACGGCCCGATTTGCGCAGGGCGGCCCAGGAAGTTTTCCACCATTTTTTCTTCGTCTATCGTGCCGCCTTTTTCCAAAATTTCGCGGCGGAATTTTAAGCCCGTTTCGGGGTTGAAAATACCGTTCTTTTTAAACTCGCCGAAGAAATCTTCCGCGATGACTTCCGACCACAAATAGCCGTAGTAGCCCGCGTCGTACCCGCCCATAATGTGGCCGAACGACGCCTGCGGAATGGTGCCTTTGGTAAGCGGCAGGCCGCGGATTTTTTTGGTCAAATCAAAGTACAGCTTGGTGGAGTCGGGCGTCGTTTTGGCGGTGTGGAGCGTCATATCGTACTGTGCAAAAAAGTCCTGCCGCAGGTACGTGCCGCCCGAACCGAAATTTTTGGCCGCAATCATCCGGTTGATCAAATCGTCCGGCAGCGGTTCGCCCGTTTTGTAGTGTTTGCTGATTTTTTTAAGCACTTGCGGATCCCACGCCCAGCGTTCCAGCATTTGGCTGGGGGCTTCTACAAAGTCCCAGCTGACGCTGGTGCCCGAAAAAGCCGAGTATTTGGCCTTGGTCAGCGCGTTGTGCAGCACGTGGCCGAACTCGTGGAATAACGTTTCCACTTCGCTGTGTTTTAAAAGCGAGGGCGTGGTGGCGGAGGGTTTGTTCATATTGGCTACAATCGCCACAAACGGCGTTTGATAGGTGCCGTCTTTCTTTTCTTCCCCTTCCACCAGGCCGAAGCAGGCGGCGTGTTTGTACTTGCCTTCGCGCGGGTAGAGGTCCATATAAAAGTAGGCCAGCAGTTCGCCGCTTTGGCGGTCTTTGATTTTAAACGCTTTTACGTCCGGGTGCCACACGGGGATGTCCACCGGTTCAAACGTAATACCGAAAACGCCGCCGAACAAATCCAGCATGCCGTCAATCACGACCTGGGAAGGGAAGTATTCTTTAATTTTTTCGCTGTCCAGCTCCAGGTTTTCTTTGCGGTATTTGTTGCTCCAGTAGCCGCTTTCCCACGAATAAAGCGTGCGGCTTTTTTTGCCGGTTTTGCCGTTCTTGTAGGCAATCATTTCTTTGTCTTCTTTTTTGGCAAGCGGTTTTAATTTCTTTTGTAAATTTTTCAAGAATTTCATCACCGTTTCGGGGTTTTTGGCCATGCGGTTTTCCAACTTCAGCTGGGCGTGGTTTTCGTACCCCAAAAGCTGAGCAATCTGCCGGCGGAGGGTTAACGTCTTTTCCAAGAGTTCCACGTTTTCCTGCCCGCCGCGGCGGTTGTATTTAAATTCCAGGGCTTTGCGGGCGGCTTCGTCGTCGGCGTTTAACATAAAAGGCACATAGTCCGGGTAGTCCAGCGTCACGAGGTATTTGCCGTCGTCTGTCTTGGCAAGTTTTTCAATATAATCCGGACCCAGGCCTTTTAATTGGTCGGCCGTCACGGCCAGCGGGTCTTTGTATTCCTGGATGTTTTTGTCAAATTTAATGACATACTCGGCTTCTTCTTTGTTTAAGGCTTTGAATTTTTCCAGGTCTTCGTCGTTTAAATCCATACCGCTGTTTTTAAAGCCGATGAGCATTTCTTTTACGAGTTTGGTCTGCACCGGGTCCAGCTGCGGATTGGTGTCGGTATATTCGCGGATGGCGCGGTACACGTCGCGCCGGGTGGCTACGTCCACCATATATTGGCTGATTTGCATTTGCAGGGCCAGGGCCGCATCGCGGAATTGTTTGTCCGTGGACACGTAAGACAAAAACCCGCTCATTCCCAGGGCGTTGCTGTAATCGTCAAACGCGCGTTCATACGCCATAATGGTGTTGTCAAAGGTGCGTTGGTCTTTGGGGATGGCCACCAGGGCCGCCAGGTCTTTTTCCAGCTGCACGCGGGCAGCCGCCTCGGCCGGGGCCAATTCTTCGGCCTTGTAATCAAAATGCAACACACCGTTTTTAAACATATCTGCCATACAATACGCTCCCGTCGCGGTAAAAAGGATTGCCGTAACCAAAAGAAATTTTGTTTTTTTCATAGGAATATATTACACTTTTATTGTATCGGTTTTTGGCCCTGCGGGGCAACCGATAGCGGTACTGGGATTATAACAACAAACAAGAGGAATATTCCTTTTGTTATTTGTTATAATTTATATTATATTAATTCACATCAAGGAATTAGTGGAAAAATAAAAATGTACGAAGCG
>CALUZE010000031.1 GCA_944325235.1 uncultured Elusimicrobiales bacterium
AACCCGGAACTAAGTTCCGGGTTTTTTGTTGCCCAAATCAGCCTTTTTTCTTTTTGGGCGGGGGGAGAACCCCGGGGTTGTATTTGCAGGGGATGTGTTCTTCCTGCAGGTAGCGCATGCCCCATACGTTAAGCTCCCAAATGATGGGTACCAGCGTTTGCCCCCGTTTGGAAAGCGAATACTCTGTTTTGGGCGGCACCACCGGGTACAATTTGCGCACGATAATGCCGTCCCGCTCCAATTCTTTCAGCTG
Source organism: uncultured Elusimicrobiales bacterium (assembly GCA_944325235.1). Taxonomy (GTDB): domain Bacteria; phylum Elusimicrobiota; class Elusimicrobia; order Elusimicrobiales; family Elusimicrobiaceae; genus Avelusimicrobium. Next base: position 254 of record CALUZE010000031.1, read on the forward strand.
TTGGATAAGCATTTTGGGCGTGGCCTGCGGGATAAGCTTTTGCAGTTCGTTGTAGCGCAGCGTGCGCCCGATTAAATACCCCAAAATAATTCCTTTGTATTTCCCGCCAATGATGTCCATCGTCGCTTCCAGCGGGCATTTGTATTCGGTTTTTTGTTTTTTCATAAGCAGTTACTTTTTAGATACCTAATTACAAAAAAGTAAATATACTACAAAAAAGTGCATTCTTGCTAAAAAGATATCAAATTTTTATCCTATTGGGTAGGAGGAATCTATGAAAATAACCCAAATACGCAATGCTACGTTGCACGTGGACTACAAACATACCCGTTTTTTGCTGGACCCCTGGCTGGGGCCCAAAGGCTATATGCCCGGCTTTGAGGGGGCCTTCCATGCGGAAGTGCGCCAGCCGCGCACGGAACTGCCGTTTAGCGTGGAGCAAATCGCCGCGGCGGACGCCGTGATTTTAACCCACGTCCACCCGGACCATTGGGACGATTTTGCTGCCCAAGCCTTGCGCAAAGACATTCCGTTTTTTGTCCAGTCGGAAACGGACCGGCAGTATATTGCCGCGCGCGGGTTTACGCAGGTGTCCGTCCTGTCCGAACAAGGCACCCCGTTCCGGGGGACCGTGCTCTACCGTACGGGCGGCCAACACGGCGAACGCGCTAAAGTGGAGCCCGTTTGCAAAAAAATGGGTATGCCCTATGACGCCATGGGCGTCGTGTTTCAAGCGCCGGAGGAGCCCACGCTGTATGTGGCGGGGGACACCATTTTCTGCCCGGAACTTTGCCGCGCGTTGGATACGTACCGCCCGGATGTGGTAGTCGTCAATGCGTGCGGGGCGCGGGTGTTGACGGGCGACCGGCTGATTATGGTGCAGGAAGACGTCAAACAAGTGGCCGACTATGCACCCCAGGCAGTGATTGTGGCCAGCCATATGGACGCCGTCAGCCATTTGACCGTCACACGGGAGGACCTGCAGCAGTTTGTGCAAGCCCATCATTTGTCCCAGGTCAAAATTCCGGCGGACGGAGAAAGCCTGGAGTTTCATAAATAACGCAAGGTCTGTTTGCGGCCGCTTGTGCTTTAGCACAGGCGGCCTTTTTTGTGCCCGGCGAAACGCCGCCAAAGACCTACAAAAAACTAGGTCCAAATTCCCCGGGGCCTAGGCCCAAAGGCCCTCGTAAAAACTACCGGAAAAAGGGATACTAAAATAAGAGAAGTACTAAGGGGGCAGTTATGAAAAAAATCTTTTTTCTGTTGGTCGCGTGCTTAACGGTATCGCTGGTTCAGGCGGAGCCTGTGCAGGCCCCGCGCCAAGACCTGCGGATGCAAAATTTAACCCGCGTCATTGCGGCGGCCGATTTAAACAAAGAAAACGAATTTGGCGATACGCCGGTTTTTACGGCTGCCCAAAACGGCGACGTAAACGCTATTTTAAAATACGGTGCCCAAAGTGTTTCCGGCGCGTTTTTGCTGCGCCAGGGCAAAAACGGCAACAACGTTTTCCACGTGGCGCGCAACGCACAAACCTTCCAGGCGCTGGCCCGCATGCTGCGCAAATTCTATCCGCAGGATTACAAAATTAAAATCCACCAGATGATGAACCAACGCAACGATTTTGGCGAAACGCCGGTCCACGCGCAAATCAACTACGGCCGTGCGGATACTTTTTGGATTTCTTTCCCGTATACGGATTTGTACACCAAAATGATGGCCGTTAAATCCAAACTGGATAAAGGCGGCGTGTTGGCCCAAGTCGCGCTGACGACCGAAGCCGAAGAAGTGACCAAGCTGAGCAAAGACGCCAGCGGCCGCACCATTGCCCAGGCGGCGCGGGATAATGCCACCGCCCCGGGGATGGCCCGCGTGATTGGTTTCTTTGCCCGCAACGCGTCCTACCTGTAATTGCCTCGTTTTTCATCCCCACACCTCCGGTCCCCCTCCGGAGGTGTTCCTTTTTATACGACAAGGAAACAAAAAACCCGGGGTTTGTCCCCGGGTTTTGCGGTTGTTTAAAACGTCAGCTGAAGAACTTGATGGAGTTGGGCAGGATTACGTCCTCCATCACGGTTAACGCAAACGAGTCCGTCATCCCGGCAATGTAGTCGGCAATGGCGGTGTCAATTTGGGCCGGGTCTTCGTGGTATACCTTGGTCATGGATTTGAGGTAATTGGCAAAGTTTTTAGCCGTTTGTTTGCCTTCGCGGTCGTAGGCGGCATAGTCAAAGCCGTAGCGTTTAAAAATGGTGCGAAAGTAATCAAACAAATCGCGGATACATTTGGCGATGGTTTCCTTGCGCTGGCGCATTTGGGCGTTGTTGTAAATGCGGTCGTAGTTAAACGTGCGCAGTTGGGAAAGCAGCGCGAACTTGTCATCCGAAAATCCGATAAAATCGCGGTCTTTGGAATGGTTAATCAGGTCCAGCGTTAAGGTGTTGATGATTTCCCCGTTGGAGGTGCCGATTTCTTCACGCACGTCTTTGGGGATATCCGCCGTGGTAATCAGGTCGGCCTTTACGGCGTCCTCAATATCGCGCCCCAGGTAGGCAATTTTGTCCGACAGGCGCACAATGCATCCCTCGTAGGTAGAGGGCATTTGGTTGCGGCCGGTGATTTTTTCCAAATCGTTGGGCACTTGGGCCGGGCGGAGCTGATTATTGGCGAAGTCCTCCCCGCAGTGGCAGATAATGCCGTCTTTTACGGCAAACGTCAGGTTCAGCCCTTCGCCGTAGTTGGCCAGGTGTTCCACCACGCGGTAGCTGTTGAGCTCGTGCAAAAAGCGTTTGGGGCGGATGCACTGGTCAATGGCGCGTTCCCCCTCGTGGCCGAAGGGAGCGTGCCCGATATCGTGCCCCAGGCCGATGGCGTAGGCCATATCTTCGCTCAGTTCCCAATTGCCGCTTTTATTGAGCCCGCGGCAAATGGTGGCCGCAATGGTGGCCACGTGCAGGACGTGTTCAATGCGGGTGCAGATGTGGTCGTTATTGGGGGCAAAAAACACTTGCGTTTTGTGCTTCAAGCGTCTAAACGGAAGCGAATGAATGATTTTGGTTTGGTCGCGGAAATATTCATCGCGCAAATCGGGCGTGTGCGGATGGGTGCGGCGGAGATAAATTTCATTCGCAAACGGATTTTTTATCATAAAATTATGATACCATAATATATATCTTTCTAGAAGACGCCTTGTTAAAAAGGAGATTTTTATGAACGCCGCTCCCGTTGTTTATGCAGGCAGTTTTGACCCCGTTACCAACGGCCATGCCGACATCGCCCGCCGTGCGCGCGATGTGTTCGGCTCCGTCATCGTGCTGTTGATTGCCAATGCCAACAAACACCCGTTGTTTAGCGAGGACGAACGTTTCCTTTTATTGCAGCAAACCTTTAAGGACGAGCCGGGCATCCGCGTGGAGCGCGCCGGCGGGCTGCTGACGGATTTTTTAAAAAAGCACGGGCTGCGCGTGTTGGTGCGCGGCGTGCGCGGGCCTGCCGATGTGGCGCACGAAATGCTGAACGCCCACTACAACAAAAAATTTTACCCGCTGGTGGAAACGGTTTTTCTGCCGGGGCGGGCCGAATATGCCTTTTTGAGCTCATCGGCCGTGCGGGAGGCGGTCGGATACGGCGCCGACGTGTCAGACCTGGTTCCCCCGTGTGTGGCGCAAGCCCTGGCACAAAAAGCCAAAAACTGATTGCCAACCCCGGCACGACGCCGGGGTTTCTTTTTTTCAGACGGTACCTAATTAAAAAGACCTACTTTTAAAATAGGCCTTTTGGCCCGTTGAGCCGGAGGCGGCAAGTTTACTACAATATAACTGGAGAAGGATAAAAGGAGTTTGTATGTTTTGCACCAGCCACAAGTTGCTTGCGTGTCTGTGCTTGCCCCAGCGGATGAAACCGCAGACGGCGGCCTATGGCGCCGTTTCCCCTTTTTCCCCCGTTTTTCCCTTTCTTCAAATTTTCCGAAATATTCAAGCTGTCTCGTATACAATTTATTTGCAATGTTTGCAGGACCCATTTTTACATAGGGCCAAAAACCGGTATTACCTAGGTCTTTTGGCCCTATTTTTTTGTTTCAGTTTAGCAGATAATTAAGTAAGAGGAGAACTTATGAAAAAGCTACTGTCCGCCGTACTGAGCATCAGCATCTTGTTTAGCAGCGTCTCTCCGTCTCTGGCGCAGGTACAGGTGCAGGTTGGCCGTCAATTCGTCAAAGGCATGGTAACCAAAGGGGGCACTTCGGCAGTTGCTCCCGCCGCCGGAAAATTGGCCGAGACCACAGCCAAAATCGTGCCTCAAGCGGGTATTACCGCCGGATTCCCCGGGGTATCGCGGGGGGTAACCGGTTCCGTTACCAAAAACGTGCCCGGCGCCCGCCAGGGGTCCGTTACCAAAAATGTGTCTATTGCCGCCCATACATCTGCCAATGTTCCCTCCACGCGCGTTCCTGCTTTATCTGCTAAAGACCTGGATGTGCTGTCCTCCTCTGTGGACCGTGCCGTACAACAGCAGCTTTTCTTGCGCAGCCCGGACATTCGCCAAGCCGTCAAAGAAGGCCGCACGGCGGGGCTGGCTGCTCGAATTTTAAATTATCCCAACCAAACGGTACGCGAAGGCATGCTTCGCAACGAATTTGTGACCGTGGCCTTGGCCGGCGATGCTACCCCGGCCCAAATTGAACAAGCCCTCACTTTTTACCGCAAAGATATTATGTCGGCGTCTGACGCGTTTGCCGCACTGCCGGAAGGCGGCGTGCAAACCTGGTGGCCCGCGCTGACGAACAAGCAAGACGCCGCCCACAGCCCAGTGCTCCAAAGCCATCAGGCGTTGTCCTCGGCGGCGGCATTAGGGTTGTTGGGGTCCCAGGAAGATGCGGGTGCCCTGTTAGGTTTTTATAAAAAAGCTTCGCAAAGCACTTTAAAAGATACCGCCGCGCTGATTGCCGCGCGCGGTTTGTTGCGTCAGGGGGCGTATAAGGAATTGAACGAATTGGCCGCTTTAACGGGCGGTCAAGGTGATTTTTGGCAAGGTATCGCGGCCGTAGCGCAGGAACGGGATCTGCCCGTTCAGGTGTCGGCTTTGACGGCGGGCGACCCGCAAGCTTCCAAAACGATGGGCGCCTTTTTACAGGCGGGTTGTTTTGCCAACCGCCTGAACGCCGATCCTTCCCGCCAGGCCACCGAAGAATGGTTGGCTCTGGGCAAACAACAACCGGTCGTGCAGGAACGCCCGGCGGCCCCGAAACAAGAGGGCCGGTTGGCCAATTCAATTTTTGCAAAACTTAAAATTAATCTGACGCCGGCGGATTTGTCCGCGGGCGAATTAACCGTAGCCGCTCCGCAGGCGGCGGCTCCGGTCGCGGCGGCCCAGCCGTCGGGCAGCACGGTCAGCTTTTTAGGCAAGAGCGAATCTTCTTCCGACGGCGTACTGTATAGCGGGATTCCGGTGTTTTCCGTTGGGAAAATATTCAAACGGGTGGCCAATTGGCTGCGCCGCAAAGGGGGCAAACAACCGGCTGTAAAAGAAGAAACGCCGGCGCCGGCCCCGCACGAAGACCCGAACCTGCACGACGATTCGGAAATTCACGAAGTATTCAGCAATTTGCGCTCGCCGGAAGCTCCGGCGTCCGCCGATGAAGTCATCAGCGCCGGCGAAGCCAGCCTGATTCCGGTGTCGGAAAGAGGGTTCAAACTGACCCTGGTGGATGAACAAGGCACGGAACGGATTTTGCCCGTCAATTTGGAAATCAGCAATCGTTTCCATATCAAAGGATATAACCGCATCGCGTTTACGGCGCATTCCGATTTTAAACACGGCTACGTGGCCGAATTGCGCAACCAGGACAAATCCCCCAGAACCATGGCCCATTTCTATATGCGGCTGCAGCCCAACCAAGTGGGTGCGCTGGTGGACCTGTTACCGAAGGCGGGGGTGCAAGAGTTCCATTTAAAATTGGAAGCCAATCCGAACGTAGTGTATAAGCCGATTACTTTGCCGGTGTTTGACTTGGCCAGCGGCAAAGAATTGCCGTTGAAAGTGACGATGCCGCGCAAAACCTATATTCCCGACTCCAAAATGGTGCTGATGGAAAACGGCATGTTGGGCTTGCTGCCCAGCGGTGCGTCGGAGGCGCAGGCCATTACGGGCTTGTATGTGCGCCTGCCGAAAAACCAGATTTCCAATTTTGTGCAGGTATTGCGTTTTAGCCCCACTCCGTTTAACGTGTCGGTGCATCCGACGAAAAACCGCGCGGACCTGATTGTGCGCGATGCTTCTTTGACCAACGTCAGCTTGGGCAAAACGATGGGGCCGGTGGTAAACGGCGCGTTGAATATGCAAGTAGGCACGGCCAACAGCATGATGTTTACGATTAACTACATCCTGCCGGGCTTGGCCTCACTGCTGACGCCGATTTTAAAGAAATACGGCGAAAAGAAATTGATGGTGCTGTCGTTGGCGATGTCCTCGGCGGCGGGTATTTTGGCCAGCGCGGGCGGCTTCTACGGGTTTGTGGAAGGCTTGACGCTGGGGCCGGTATCCAAAGGGCTGTTCATTACGGCGCTGTTCCTGATGAGCGGTTCCAGCATTTTGAAACAGCTGGTATCCAATTTGTTAATCCGCGCGAACCGCGGGGAAGTCATTTTGGACCAAGCCAAAGAAGCGCTGAAAAAAGCCGAAACCGAATTTACCGCGGAAGAAAAGAAAGGCTTTGTGCAGATAGGCATGCGGCTGAAAGAATTTTTCACGAAAAATTCCAACGTCAGCCTGAAAGACGTGGTGCTCTACAACTTGAGCTTTGTGTACAAAAACGCGGGCACGCTGGCCTTCCTGGCCTCGCCGTACCTGATTAACTTCGGTCTTACGCACATTACGGGGCACGATTTCGGGCTGGACTATTCCATCAGCTTCCCGCTTTACGCCGCGTACAGCAGCATTGTAGCCTGGAAAGTGTGGCGCGCCAAACTGCGCGACGCCTATTCCGCCAAGAATTTGGAACAAAGCCAAAAGAACTTGCAGCTTTCGCTGGTGACGGGTTCCAGAGCTTTGGCCGAAGCCGGCAGCTCGCTGACGGCTACGCAAATTGACGACGCAGCCCGCACCTTTAAAGATTCGTTGGACGCCCTGGTGTTTGCGGACATGAAGGTAAACCCGGGCAAAAAGAAATCCGAGCTGTACGCACAGGAAAAGAAGGCTTTCTTAGCCCGCTTGCAGGACCGGTTGATTCAGGAACACCAGGTGGACCCGCAGCGCGCGGCCGAGATTGTGTCGCAAGTCAAAACCTCCATTACCGTGCAGGAAAACACCCTCGGCAATATGATTAAAATGATTAAGGCTCCGGGTGTGGCGTCGTTGGCTACGGCCATGTCGTTGGCCACCGTGCACGAGTTTGCCATCTCCAGTGCGTTTGCCAGCACTATGAAAAGTCTGATTTCGCAGGGTGAATTTGCCAACTTCCTGATTGCCTGCTCGCTGTACATCCCGCTGATTATCGGCCGCTTGGGCGGCAACCTGATCAGCCGCCGTATCAGTTCCGATACGATGTACATCCTCTGCTCCGCCCTTTCCGCTTTGGGCACGGGGGTAATGGCCACGGCGGGGGACAGCATCCCGCAGATGATTACGGGCGCCGCGGTAGCCAGCCTGGGCGTGGGAAACTATTTTACCCAGATGTATGATTACATCATGACCCGTTATCCCAAACAGAACCGCGAACTTTCCTCCATCTTGGCGCTGACGATGGCTTTGGGCGGTCTGGGCGCTATCCCGGCCAACTACCTGGCCAGCAGTGAGGGCGATGCGCCGGCCTTGGTTTATGCGGCGGTTGCTTTGGGCGTGAGCTTGGTTTTAACGCCGGGTATGATGATGAACTCTACCTTGGTACAAGGCTTGAAGCACGAAGCCAAACGCTTGTGGCAGGGCGTGAAAAAGCTGTTCAAACGCGGCGGCGATAAAAACGGCGGAGCCGCCGGTACGGCCGCAGGCGCCAACTTAGATGACGCCGCCCCGGCCCAATGAACCTTTGACAGAAACGAAAAAGCCCCGGTTTAGCCGGGGCTTTTTTATGGGATACAAAATTAGCGGTTGAACAATTTGCGCAGCAGTTTATCGTAATGGGATTGCGGAATTTGCATACCGGGGGTGCTGTTGCGGCCGCCTTGCGGGCCGTGATAGTCGGACCCGCCGGTGGCAATCAAGCCGTATTTGCGGGTGATGGCCAGCAGGTCTTGGCGCATCGTAAAGGTGTGGGCCGGATAAAATACTTCCACCCCGTCCAAACCGGCTTCGGTCCAGGCCGGGAAATCCCAATGTTCGGCCACAATGCCCGGGTGGGCAATTACGGCAATGCCGCCGGCCCGTTTGATATGCTGGATGGCCTCTATGGCCGTTACGCCGGCCGAAGGCACATAGCCCGGTTGGCCGGGCACCAGGTACTTGCGGAACCCTTCCTGGCGGGTGGGAACGATTTTTTTGGCTTTTAATGCGTCCGCCACGTGCGCGCGGGAAACGGTATTGGGCGCGCGGGAAAAAACGTCTTCTTCCGTAATATCTACGCCCGCCTGCTGCAGCTGGCGGATGATTTTGCGTATCCGTTCGCGGCGGTTGGTGCGGTTTTGTTCCAAAAACGCTTGGAATTCCGCGTTGTTTAAATCCAGGTTATACCCGGTAAAATGCAGGTGGTCGTGTTCCCGGGTGCTGATTTCCACGCCCGGGGTGAACAAAATGCGGTGTTCTTTGCACACGGCTTCGGCGCGGCGCACGCCGTCGGTAGTGTCGTGGTCGGTCAGCGCGTAAACGGAAATACCCGTTTTCAGCGCGGCCAACACCACTTCTTCCGGCGTGCTGGTGCCGTCCGAAAAGTTGGAATGGGTGTGCAAATCCACCTTGGGCATATTACACGCGTTCCACCGCGGTTACGCCGGGGACCAATTCTTTAATTTTCTTTTCCACTACGGCTTGCAGCGTCATTTGCGCGTGCGGGCAGCCGCCGCAGCGGCCGCGCAGACCCACGGTTACGATGCCGGTTTTTTCGTCCACGCCAATCAGCTCAATATCGCCGCCGTCGGCTTGCAAAATGGGACGGATTTGGTTCACTACTTCCTGTACTTGTTCTTTCATAAATGCTCCTGAAAAGGAATTTCTTTTATTATAGCTTTTTAGGAGGAAACCGTGGAGCCCGCCGCAAGAAAAACACTTGCAAAGTTGAGGGAGTATTGCTATACTTTTTGGGTAGAGTTTCTAGGCATTATTGCAGAGGAGAGGAAGGTATATGAAAAAAGTAATCGCTTTATGCACGCTTATGCTTTTGGTTGGCGCGCCCGTTTTTGCTCAAAAATACGCCAGCGTAAACACGAAAAAAGCCAATATCCGCACGTGCGCCGGCACGAAATGCGCCGTGAAATGGTACGCTTGGAAATACACCCCGGTCATTATGGTAAAAACCAATGAAGACAAAAGCTGGGTGCTCGTGAAAGATTTTGAAGGATACAGCGGCTGGATTTCCGCCAGCTTGTTAAGCCCCAACGGCGGGATGTCCGCCAAAGTGGACTTGAACGTGCGCAAGAGCCCGTCCTCCAATGCGGATATCGTCTGCACGGTGGAAAAAGGCTATCCGTTTAAATACATCTCCAAAAAAGGCAGCTGGATCCAGGTGGAAGACGACCCGCTGAAAGCCAGCGACGGCAAATGCAAAGGCTGGGTGTACAACGTCAACCTGTGGGGATTTTTTAAACAATAAGTTTTAGGCGTTTTCCAAAGGGAGCCCCCTTTCGGCGGGTTCCCTTTTTTTGGCCCCTGGCGGGCCTTGAAAAACTGTTTTGTGCGTATATACTAAAAATAACAGGGTCTTATGCTCCGCTTGCCAAAGGCAGGCGGAAAAGGGTAGAATATAAGTATGAAAAAGATTTTAATTGCGGTAGCGGCTGTCAGCGTGGTAGCGTGTGTGTGCTGCCTGGCCCGCTCCGTCAGCGAAGGACGTTTTAATATCTCCGGCACGGTAACGGTCCCGGAGCGCTTGGCGCGTATGGCGGAAGCCGACAACAATTCCTGCGCCATTATCGTAAAGAACGAGGCCGATGTGCCCGTGGCCATCAAACGCGTGGTCAACCCGAAATTTCCGTTGGAATTTACGATGGGAGAGGCCGATTTGCTCGCCGCCAGCCTGGATGATTCGTTAAAGCTGGAAGTGCAAATCAACAATCACGGCCAGCTGGGCGTGATTAAACAAGGCGATATTTTCGGCTCGGCGGAAGGCACCATTAAACCGAACGAAAAACACATTTTGGTTCAGGCGGATAAAACGATGGGCCGCGTGCAGTTGGCCCGCAACGTGAAAGGAAACTTCTTCCGCACGGCTGCCCGCTAAAACCGTTTGTTTTGCAAACCCCGAACCGCGCTTGCGTTTCGGGGTTTTCTTTTGCCCAACCCGTTCCCCGGGCGGAAAAGCTTGACTATCGCCCGTAGAAATAGCAAAATAAAGAAAACGCCACACGAAGGATAGTATGAAACGCAGCCTTTTTATTTTAGCTACTTTGGCTATGTCCTCGGCTTTGTACGCCGCGGAC
>CALUZE010000032.1 GCA_944325235.1 uncultured Elusimicrobiales bacterium
ATAATCACGTCGCTGTGCTCCATCCCCACGATGTGCTGCACCGCACCGGAAATACCGCACGCCACATACAGCTTGGCCGCTACGGTCACACCGCTCTGGCCGATTTGTTTGTCTTTGGGTTTCAACCCCAAGTCAATCGCCGCGCGGCTGGCGCCCACGGCGCCGCCCAATTCTCCGGCCAATTCTTCCAACAGGTTGAAGCCGTTCTGGTCTTTCATCCCGCGGCCGCCGGCGATGACCACTTCGGCCTCGTCCAGCTTGTCCATGGCGGAAACTTCGTCAATGTGCGTGTTAATCACGCGCACCTTGGCCGCCTGCGGCGGGATGGCGATGGCTTCCGTAACCACTTGGGCCATTTTGCCGGGGGTGGTGACCACTTTTTTGAACACGTTGGGGCGCACGGTGGACATTTGCGGGCGATAGTCCGGGCATTTAATATCCGCCATGATGTTGCCGCCGAACGCGGGGCGGGTTTGGATTAAATTGCCGTCTTTTACGGACAGGCCCGTGCAATCCGCCGTCAAACCGACGAACAGTTCGGAAGAAATACGCGGGGATAAATCGCGCCCGATGTACGTGGACGGATACAATACCACGCTGGGTTTGTATTTTTTAATCAGCGTCACCATGGCGTTGGCATAAGCAATGGTGTTGTAGGTATGGTATTCCGGGCCGTTTACGGCATAGATTTTATCCGTACCGTACTGGGAAAGTTCGGCGTAGTACTGGGAAACATTGTCCCCAATCACCACGGCGCACAGTTCTTCGCCCAGCTGGTCGGCCAATTCGCGCCCTTTGGACAAAAGTTCAAAGCCCACGGGGCGTACTTTTTGGTTTTTGCCGTCATCGGAAATTTCAATAAACACCCACACGCCTTTGTAGGCGGACAGGTCTTTTTTCACCGCGCCGGAAGCCGGCAAGGACAGGGCTTTGACCGGGCAGACGGACACGCACGCGCCGCACATCGTGCAGCTGGCGTTGGGTACCGCTTTGCGGTTGACCAAAGAGAGCGCGCCAAACGGGCAGGTGCTTACGCATTTACCGCAACCTACACAATTAGAAGCTACTTGAATCATTTGATTACACTCTCCTTTTTCAAAATTTCTACAAATTTATCCGCCAATTCCACGGCAGAGCCGGTAAACATTTCGCCTTTTTGGCGGGCTGCCGGCGGGAAGATGCGGTCCACACGCGTGGGCGAACCTTCCAACCCCAGTTTATGCAAGTCGGCGCCGATGTCGGCCGCCGTCCAGGTAAAGATGGCTTTTTCCTGCGCTTTATGGGCAGCCATAAAGGAAGGATATTTGGGGGCGTAATCGTGCGGCATCGTCATCGTAACCAAAACGGGCAAATCCGCTTCCAAAATTTGGTGGCCGCCTTCAATCAGTTTCTTTACCACCACTTGGCTGCCGCTGGCGTCAATGCTTTCGCAGAACGTAATTTGCGGAATGCCCAGGTGGAACGCAATGCCGGGGCCGGTTTGGGCGGTATCGCCGTCAATAGCCATTTGCCCGCAAAGGATCAAATCGTACTGGCCGATTTTGCGGATGGCCGTGGCCAACGCGTAAGAAGTGGCCCACGTATCGGAACCGGCGAACGCACGGTCGGACAGGAGCACGCCTTCATCCGCGCCCAACGCCAACGCCAGGCGCAACACGGCAATGGCCTGGTTGGGGCCCATGGAAAGAACGGTCACTTTCGCGCCGGTCTTGGCTTTGATGGCCAACGCTTTTTCCAAGGCGTAGTGGTCGTACGGGTTTAAAATGCTGGGTACACCCGCGCGGATAAGCGTACCCGTTTTCGGGTCCACTTTCACTTGGGTGGAATCGGGAACTTGTTTAATGCAAACAATGATATTCATACGTTTATCCTATTTTTTGAAAACTTCTCTTAACTTGGCGGAAACAACGTCCATATCGTCAATGAGTCCGCGCATCTTTTCTTCAATGCCGACCAGGTTCACTTCCTGGCTCAGCGCCGCCACATCAATGGTGGGGCAGGTGCCCAAAATCAGGCGCATGCCGTCCGTGGCGGTCTTATACGCGCTCTGGCGGGCGTTCACGCGGGCCATGGTGCTAAGCGTGTTGAGGTCAAAGCGGCTGCCTTCGGTGATGACCTTGTTGGCGCACTGGCGGGTGAATACGGCCGCCACTTCCATTTCGCTGATGAGGTCGCCCAGCATAAACGTCACATACTGGTGGCGGGTCAGCTTGTTGGCACGGCAGTCTTCCAGCACGCGGGCCAAGGCTCTAAAGCCCAAGGCCACGCTGTCGGCCCCCACGTTGGGGTTCTGCGCGTGGATAGCGTCAAATTCGGCAGCTTGATTCAAATAGTATTGGCCGCGGCTCTTTAAATGTTCCTGCCAGCGCCCGCGGAAGATGGTCATTTCCAACACTTCGCTGGTGCCTTCGTAAATGCAGGTAATTTTGACGTCGCGTTTGATTTTTTCCACCGGGAATTCTTTGGTGTAGCCAAATCCGCCCATCGCCTGGATGGAATCTTCGGCCGCTTTGTTGCCGGTTTCGGTGGCGTACAATTTGGCGATGGCGCCTTCGGTAGCCAGGCCGTGGTTGTTGACTTCCAGCTGTTTGGCCGTCCAGTCAATATACGCGCGGGCCGCTTCAAAGCGCACATAGTGCGGGGTGATGAGCTTTAACATAAAGCCCTGTTTTTCGGCCAACGGGCCGCCCGCCTGGATGCGCTGCTGGGCATACTGCAAGGCCGTTTCCACGGCTTCTTCGCCGCCGCCCAAACCAAACGCCGCTACCATTAAGCGCGTATAGCCGAACACGGCCTGCGCCTGCAGGAAGCCTTGGCCTTCTTTGAGGCCGATTAAATTTTCAGCCGGCACGTACACATCGTCAAACGCCAAACCGGCGGTGTTGGACAAGCGGATACCGTGCTTGTCCTCGTGCACGTCCTGCGTAAAGCCGGGGGTGCCTCTTTCTACAATAAACCAGCTCGGGCCGCCCGGAGCCAGCGCGAGCACGGTGTAGATATCGGCCACGCCGCCGTTGGAAATCCACATTTTGCTGCCGGTAATTCTGTACCCGACAATCTGCCCGTCTTTCATCACGCGGTCCGCACGGGTGCGCAGGGAAACGAGGTCGGAACCGGCATCGGCTTCCGTGGCGCCGTAGGCCACGAGTTTGTTTTCGTGGGCGATTTTTTTGAACCATTTGGCTTTTTGTTCCGGGGTGCCGCCTACGTTAATCGGGTCGCTGCCCAGGAACGTGGCGAACACGCCGGTGGCGATGCCCAGGTCAATGCGGGCTAACTGTTCGCACACGCGGTAGATTTCGGTGGTTTGGCCGCCGAGTCCGCCGTATTCTTCGGGGATAAGCAAAAGATGCACGCCCAATACGTCGTGGTCGTACATCTCTTTCAAAATGTCTAACGGAATTTCGTTTTTCGCGTCATGCTCCCGGATAAAGTTGAAAGAAATCCGGTTCTTCGCATATTGCTTCAAACTGTCTAACATCAGGTTTCTGGTTGTCAGGTCGTTTTTTGCCATATTTGGGAATCTCCAAAATACAATATAGGTATATAATACCAATTTTTGAGCCCCAGCGCACCCCGCCAAAGACAACCGCCCCGGTTAAAACCGGGGCGGCTTAGAGTAAACAAAACAACTGTTAATTGGCTTTACTGTTTGTAACAACGCCTTTCAAGCTTCCACAGAGTTTTTTCCCAAAATCCGTCCAACTCTCACACAAAATAGTGTTCGGCAAACGCAACGTGGAAGACGACGGACTATCCACGTTGGACAGATACATATTCAGCTGCATATCGCGGTATGTGCTGCAATCGCCATAAGAACCGTTGTGATTGGGACAGTAACGCAATACAATGCTGCCAATGGCAATACCTTTTCCATGGTCAATGTGGTTATCCAACTGTACAGAATTTCCGCATTTATACCCGACACTTCCGCTGACGGAATACCGCGTGCACCCGGGCAGCAATACATCCAAATCCTCAATATCCTTGGCGTAAAAGCCGTTGGCCAGGTAATAGGCTTCTTGGGCTTCCCCAAGGCTTTTGGCAGTGCCCATATACGCCCCGATATGGCTTTTGGCTACCGCCAGCTGATATTGCGGCATTGCAATAGCTGCCAAAATACCGATAATTAATACGACTACCAATAATTCAATTAACGTGAAACCTCTTTTCATAATGGTCCCCTTGTTGTCTACTCACGTTGTATACCATTAATAGCAAAAGGCGACAAAAAGTGAAAGGATGACCCCCTGCGGCCGATACGTGGATATCCTGCCTGGAAAGCAAAACCCTTCATCCGGCCGAAATATGTATAATACTTGTATGGATTGCATATTTTGCGGCATTGCCGACGGCTCTGTAAAAAGCCAACTGATTTACGAAGATGAAGATGTGGTGGCGTTTAAGGATTTAAACCCGCAGGCGCCCACGCATCTTTTGATTATTCCGCGCAAGCACATTGCGCGCTTGTCCGAAGCGGACGAACAGGACGCTTTGCTTTTGGGCAAAATTTTGCTGGTGGCCAAAAAGCTGGCCAAGCAGCTCAATTTAAAGGACTTCCGCCTGGTAACCAACAACGGCAAAGGCGCGGGCCAAAGCGTGGACCATTTGCACTTCCACTTAATGGCCGGGCGCCGCTTTTTGTGGCCGGCGGGGTAAAAAGTGCCCAAAACGGCTAAAATAAGTTATAATATATATAAGGTAAAAATTACCCTTTTATTTTTGTCTATTGACCATAGAAGGTGGTGAAAAAGGAATGGTTTTTGTAAAAGTAAGAGACGCCGAACACCTGGAAGAAGCGCTCAAACGCTTTAAAAGAGAATGTGAGAAGAACGGCATTTTGAAAGAAATCAAAAGACGCGAAACTTACATGCCTCCGAGCGTGAAACGCAAAATCAAATCGCAGGAAGCTCAGCGCCGCGCTCGCCGCACCAAACGCAGACGCTTTTAATTAAAGTAGCACCACAGGCAATAGTCCTTTACGCAAGTATTGGGCTATTGCCTTCTTTGCCTTTAATCTAACACCAGGCGGCGGCAGCGTGAACAATAATCTTGTAGAACAAATTAAGGACAGGTTGGACATTGTAGAATTTATCCGGCAATACGTACCGGATTTAAAACGTTCGGGTAAAACCTACAAGGCCTGCTGTCCTTTTCATAAAGAAAAAACCCCTTCTTTTACGTGCAGCAGCGAAAAGGGGTTGTTCTATTGTTTCGGCTGTCAGGAAGGGGGCGACATCTTCGCGTTTTTGATGAAGATGGAAAACCTGTCCTTCAACGAAGCGCTGGAAAAACTGGCCGGCCTGGCCGGGCTGGAATACAAGCCCGCCCGCCCGATGACCGGCGAAGAACTCCGCCGCGCCAACGTGCGCAAGCTGTTGGATTTTGCCAAGGCGTTCTATCACAAGAATTTAATGGGTGCGGGCGGTGAACGCGCGCGCGCGTACGTGAAAGAGCGCAACTTGACCAAAGAAACGTGCGAAAAGTTTGAACTGGGCCTGGCGCTAAACGACGCCACCGCCCTGGCACGCGCCGCCAAAGCGGCCAAGTATACGGACAAGGATTTAAAAGACGCCGGGCTGTGCGTGATGACCGCCTACGGCCCGCGCGATTATTACCGCAACCGCCTGATGTTCCCGATTATCAACCAGCGGGGCGACACGGTGGGTTTCGGCGGGCGCATTTTGGGGGAAGGCGAACCCAAGTATTTAAATTCGCCGGAAACGGTTTTGTTTACCAAAAGCCACGTGTTGTACGGGCTGAACTTTGCGGGGCCGGCTATCCGCAAGGCCGGGCACGCGGTGCTGTTAGAGGGGTATATGGACGTCATCGCCTGCCACCAGGCGGGCGCGGACTATACGGTGGCCCCGCTGGGCACCAGCCTGACCGAGGAGCACGCGCGGCTGCTCAAACGCTATACGGATAACGTCATCGTCCTGTTTGACCCGGACGCCGCCGGCATCAAAGCCGCGTTGCGCGGCGCACTGATTTTGATAGAGCGCGGCCTGTTTGTAAAAGTGGCCTCGCTGCCCGAAGGGCTGGACCCGGACGAATACATTGCCAAGTACGGCAAAGAAAGTTTTGAAAATATTTTAAACCAGGCGCAGGATTTGATTGCCTTCCACACGGGGCTGCAGCTGGATTTGTACCCCAAGCCGCTCCAGGCGCAAGACAAAACGCGCATCATCACCGAGCTGGCGGAAACCATCGCCAAACAGCCCGATGAAATCGTGCGGCGGGAATGGGCCAAATACGTGGCCGAACACGTAGGCGTGGATGAACAGCTGGTGTTGGAACGGTTGCGCAAGCCCGCGGCGTTTGCGCCCGGTTATGCGCGCCGTCAGCCGGTGGCGCCGGCCGCACAGCCGGCCATCAGCCCGGCGGAAGAAGATTTGCTTTCCTGGCTGATAAAAAGCCCGGAACATATGGTGTTGTGTTCGGAACTGACGCAGGAGGATTTTTCCACCCACGGCGCCTGGAAAATGTTTGAGGCCCTGGTAAAGGCCCATGCGGAAAACCCGCAGAGCAAGGACCTGGCGGAAGCGGCAGCCGGATACGTGCCGGAGCAAAAGAAGGAACTGGTAAAACTGGCTATGCTGCAAACGCCGGAAGATTTTGACCCGGTGCGCGACATTACCGCCTGCACCGCCAAGCTGGAACAGGCAGGATTGCACAAACGCCTGCAAGCCGTCAAACGGCAAATGAAGCAGCTGGGCGCGGGCAATGTACCGCCGGAAATTATTCAGAAATACATGCAGTTGCAGAACAAATTAAAAAAATATCGCAGTTGAGGGAAATATGGCATCTGGAAATAAAGCGCTGAAAGATTTAGTAGAAGAAGGAAAAGAAAGCGGTTTCTTGTCGCTGGAAGATTTGAACCGCTCCATTGCCGCGTCCGACATGAGCGCGGAAGATATTGACGGCGTAATGGGAACCTTGGACGACTTGGGCATCCAGGTGGTGGACCAGAAAAAATTCAAATCGGTTTCCACCCCGGACAAAGAAGCCTTGAGCGAAGATTGGTCCTCCAGCCCCGATATTTCCAACTCTATTCGGATGTACCTGTCCGAAATGGGCAAAGTGCCGCTGTTGTCGCGCGACGAAGAAATTACCCTGGCGCGCAACATCCGCGAACGTGAAAAAGAACTGCGCAAACTGGTGTTGGAATCCCCCATCACCATGCGCGAAATCTGCAACTGGGAAGAATTGGTGGACCAGGAAGAAATGACCACCAAGGAATTAATGCCCCGCGGCAAACGCACCACGCGCGAACTGAACAACATGCGCAAAAAACTCAAAGACGCGGCACAGTTTATCGGCAAGCGCGAGCAGGAAATCACCAAACTGATGAAAGAACTGCGCGAAGGCAACCTGACCGACAAAAAACGCAACAACGCCATTGAAAAACTGGAAGCCAAACAGAAAGAAGTCGTGGCCACCATCACCAAACTGAATTTGAACCAAAACAAAATCAAACGTTTGACCAACAAAATCAAAAACCTGGCCAACCGCCTGAACGAAGCCCGCAGCGATATGAAACGCTTTGACGAATATTTCGGGCCGTATGCGGACGTCAAAAAATTGGTTACGCGCTTTAAAGCCGGCAAAATCACCGAAAAAGAATTCAAAAAAGCCACCAAATTCACCCTGCCGGAACTGGAACGCGCCCTGGCAAACATTGAAGACGTCCAGCGCCGCCACGCCCAAATGGTGGACATGCTGCCGATGACCGAAAAAGAATTTTTGGCCTTCAACGACCGCATCGTGTTCTTTGAAGACATGATTTTGCAGGACAAATTAAAACTCATCAAAGCCAACCTGCGCTTGGTGGTGTCTATCGCCAAAAAGCACGTCAACTCCAACCTGGAACTGTCCGACCTGATTCAGGAAGGCGGCCTGGGGCTGATGAAAGCGGTAGAAAAATTTGAATACAAACGCGGTTTTAAATTTTCCACGTATGCCACGTGGTGGATCCGCCAAAGCATCAACCGCGCCATCGCGGACCAGGCCAACACCATCCGCATCCCGGTGCATATGAAAGAGTTGGTTTCCAAATTAACCAAAGTAACCAACAAATTCCGCCAGGAGCACGGCCGCGAACCCACGCTGGAAGATTATTCCAAATCGCTGCGCCTGTCGGTGGAAAAGGTAAAAAGCGTGCTGAAAATTATGCAGGACCCGATTTCTCTTTCTACGCCTATCGGCGAGGACGAGGATTCCAATCTGGAAGACTTTATTGAAGATAAGAACGGGCCAAACCCCACCAGCGCGGCGGTGGATTTCCTGCGCAAGCAGGAAGTGGCCGATGTGCTGGCCACCCTGTCGGAACGGGAAGCCAAAATCATCAGCCTGCGCTTTGGGATTGACTCGGGCTACCCCCGCACGCTGGAAGAAGTGGGCAAAATGTTCAACGTCACGCGCGAACGCGTGCGCCAGATTGAGGCCAAGGCCATCCGCAAATTGCGCCACCCCAGCCGCACCAAAATGCTGAAAGATTACCAGGACAACTAATTAAAAAGCCCCGGACCCCCGGGGCTTTTTCATATCGTTTGCCATAAAAAGCGGCTTCTTATGGGCCGCTTTTTGTACGCACAAATTTATTTGGCGGAATGTTGGACATACCACTTTTGTAACTTCTGCGCCACATTTTTTACCTGTGCTTTGAATACCTCAATCGACACTTTGTCCTTTCCCATCACGGCGGACATATAGCCGGCGGCGGACTCCATATCCCAGGGCGAAAACAGATTTTTTTCGTTCCCATACCAAGTGTCTGTCAACCTGTTTTTTCTATCAAAAACCAACCGGACGATTTGCTTCGCTTGGCCGGACCGGTCCTGCCGGATGTATACGGCTTCGCCGCCTTTTTTCGTGCGGTTGGCGCTGATTAAAAGAGTTTCTCCTCCCTGGTTTACAATCACGGAGTGCACGTTCGTTTGGGTTAACCCTTCCCATGTCGGGGTTTTTACTTCGCCCAACACCAATTTCCCGCCGGAGAGTACCATTTTCATCCGCCGTTCGTACAGGTACGAGTAATAAATCGTTTCCCCGTGCGGCCCTTTGGCCAGCACCGGCCGGCCCAAGCCGTCACGCTGCTGCACGGTTTCCGGCAACGTATCAAACGGGGAAAGGCCGTTTCCGTCGCTCAACTGCCACTGTTGTTCGCGCACCTTTTTTCCCTGCCGGAACTCTTGCAAAAACCAGGTATGGGCGTTGTCTTTGCTGATAATCATATAAGGCCCGCGCAGGCCGGATTGCCCGCGAATGTAATACTCCGGCGATTTGGGGCACAAACTTTTCCAGCCTTGGTTGCCGCCGCGGGCGGTGCCTTGGGCAATATCAATCAAATTCACAATTCCGTCCGCATCGTCACACGTCAGGGAGCCGCTCTGATTCATCACACTTTTGCCGGTTTGGGCGGAAGAATACCGGTCGTGGGTGTTTTTGTTTCGGGCTTGTTTGTATTGGTCACTTAACCCCAGCGAATGGCCGATTTCGTGCACACCTACGCGGCGGGTGTTCATTTTCCCGGCGGAAAGGAGTGCCATCAGCAGTTGGTTCTTGGGAAGATAGATAGCCGGCATATCGTCGCCACGAATATAGCACCCGCCGGCCGTTTTTCCGCAAGCTTGCTGCATTTCTCTAAACGGCACGATATGAAAAATAATATCCGCCGCTTGCCCCGACTTGGGGAATTCCACGGAAATGCCGCGGTCCAGAATTTGGAGGACATCCGCAAATTCCTGTTCGCGCCCGGCAGAGCGGATGATTTTGGCCGTTTGGGTAAACCATTGATTGTAATTTTGGGCAATCATTTCTTCGTATTTCGGGCGTTTGTCCTCATCTTCGGCGGGAATCCACAACGAAACACGCACCGGGGCCCCGGTGATAATTTGCGGGATTAAATAGGCGTATCCGCCGTGGAACTGGTTTTCCCAGGGGGAGTCATCCGTTTTTTGGTCGTAATCGTCCATAGCGCCCCACGGCGCGGCGCCAAAAGCGCCCGCCCCGCTCAGTATGAAAAACAAACTAAAAAGCAGTTTTCGCATAAGGCCCCCTTTTGGATAGTATAGGCAAAAAACGCAAAAAACACCCCCTTCTCAGGGGGTGTATCGGAGAAACGAGATTTATTTTTCTTCTTTTTTAAACAATTCGCGCAGGAACTCGGCCACCAGCTCTTTGCTGCCTAACCCCACGCCAATGCCAAACGCCAGCCCCAGCGAAGCCAGCACAATAATCACCACGTTGTTCACCAGCTGGTTGGCAAAACCCAGGTTTTCCACGGCAATCAGCGCACAGAAGAACACGATAAAAATGTTCACCGCTTTGGAAATAAAGAACCCGCCTTTTAAGTTGTTGGCTTTGGCGGAGTTATCAATAATGTTGCCCATCAGTTTGCCGAACAGCAACCCCGCAAACAGAATCAGCACCGACACAAACAACGTGGGGATAAATTCCAAAAATTGCGTGAACAAATTGCGGATGATATCCAGGTGGAGCACTTCGGCCGCCAGCACGACGGCGTAAAAAATAACGGCCCAGGCCAGCACGAACGAAATAATGTACGTGGGGGATTTGCCCAGCCCGAAGCGTACGCACAGCTCGTTAATGCCCAGCTTGGACGTTTTTTCGTCAAACGAAATTTTGTTCAAAATTTTCTTGGCGTAAGACCCTACCAGGCGGGATACATACAACCCCACCACCAGAATCAGCACGG
>CALUZE010000033.1 GCA_944325235.1 uncultured Elusimicrobiales bacterium
CCGCCGGAAATAGAAAGCTTGATGTTTATGGCTTCGTTGCCGACGGCCGACCTGGTCATCAGCGGCGTGGTGGGCGCGGTAGGTTTTCAGCCGCTTGTAAGCGCCATTAAAGCCGGCAAAACCATTGCCCTGGCCAACAAAGAGCCCATGGTAATGGCCGGAAAAACCCTCATGAAGGAATGTGAACGCTGGGAAGCCGCCATCTTGCCGGTAGACAGCGAACCCTCGGCCATTTTCCAATGCCTAAGCGGCATGGCCGACGAACACGGCTACGGCAAACTGGAACCCGAAATTTCCCGCGTATTTTTAACCGCTTCGGGCGGGCCCTTTGCCAAGCGCAAGGGCGCATTATCCACCGTTACCCCCGGCGAAGCGCTCAACCACCCGCGCTGGCGCATGGGCAAAAAAATTACGATAGACTCCGCCACCTTGATGAACAAAGGCTTTGAGTCTATTGAAATCATGAATTTATTTGGACTGCCTGAAGAGAAAGTACAAATCGTCATTCACCCGCAGTCTATTGTGCACTCGGCCGTAGAGTTTAACGACGGTGCCATTTTGGCGCAAATGGGCGAGCCGGATATGCGCGTGCCCATACAATACGCCATCACCTACCCGCACCGTGCGGCGGGCCCGGTGAAAAAACTGAATTTGTTTGAAGCGGCCAAACTGGAATTTTTTGAACCGGATTTGGACCGATTTCCCTGCTTGGACTTGGCCCTGGCGGCCGCGCGCAAAGGCGGTATTTTGCCTGCCGTATTAAGCGCGGCGGACGAAGTGGCGGTGGACGCATTCTTGAAAGAAGAAATCAAATTCACCGACATTGCCAAACTGATTTACACGGTGCTTAAAGCCGCCCCGCAAACCCGCGGAGACGCCACCTTGAACCAAGCGCAGGAAGCCGATTTGTGGGCCCGCCAAGCCGCGGCCGCCTGCCTGAAAGAAAAAACCTATAAGAAAGCCATTATTTAGGAGAAGACATGCTTTTATCCGTCGTAGCCGTTCTGGTTGTTTTAAGCCCTATCGTTATCGTACACGAATTTGGGCACTACATTGCCTGCCGCCTGACCGGGATTCGCGTAAACGAATTTTCGTTTGGTTTTGGCAAAATTTTGTGGCACAAAAAAGTGGGCGATACGGACTACCAAATCCGCGCCATTCCCTTTGGCGGCTTTGTGGAGCCCGCCGGCCCCATGTTCCACCCGCAGGACGCGCCCGAACCGCCCAAACCGTATGAATTTGCGGCCAAAAAATGGTACGCCAAGTTTTTTATGGTGGTAAACGGGGCGTTGTTTAACTACCTGTTGGCGGCGTTGATTTTTGGCATACTTATCTATATCAAAGGCATGCCGGAAACGGACCCCGTCAAACTGCCTGCCGCCGTGGGCACGGTGGCCAAAGGCTACCCCGCCGAAAAGCTGGACTTAAAAGAAGGCGACCTTATCCTCCAAATAAACGGGCAGGATATTGCCAACTGGAAAGCCCTCACCCAAGCTATGGCCGAACGCAAAGGGGACCTAACGCTTACTTACAAACGGGACGGACAAACGCTCACCGCTACGGCTAAAAGCGCCGATTTTAAGCAAGACGCCCCCACCGTGCTGGGCATTACCGTAAACCCGGTGTATAAGCCTGTATCGCTTTGGGCGGCCGCCGGATTGGGCTTTTACCAATGCTATTATTGGACGGAATTTTCGCTTTCGTCCCTGGCGCAAAGCTTCACCAAAAAGAAAGCCCCCGAATTGGCCGGGCCGATTGGAATTGTAAATGTTATTCACCAGTCGGTACACCGCAGCTTGTTTGATTTTGTATTTTTAATTGCCATGTTATCCTTGGCGGTGGGTATGTTCAACCTGTTCCCCATTCCGATACTGGACGGCGGTTACGCCCTGGTATATCTGTGGGAAGGGCTCACGCATAAGCTCCCTACCGAAAAAATGCTCAACCGCGCGGCCAACGTGGGCTTATACATACTGCTTTTGTTGGTTGTTTATGCGTCCTATTCGGACATTAAACGCATTTTCTTCAAACCCAAAGCCGCCGCCGTGGCCACTCAAACCCAGGCGGATAACGGCACCAAATCCGCGGAGGCGGAACATGTACAAGACTAGAGAAGTAAAAGTAGGCCCCTATATTTTAGGCTCCGGCCACCCCGTGCGCGTGCAAAGCATGTGCAATACCGACACGCGCGACGCCCTGGCCACGGCCGCCCAAATCAACCTGCTGGAAGACGCCGGCTGCGAAATCAACCGCGTGGCCGTGCCCGATATGCAGGCCGCCCAAGCCATCGGCGAAATTAAAAAACGCATTCACTCCCCCCTGGTGGCAGACATTCACTTTGATTATAAACTCGCCCTGGAAGCCATCAAACAAGGCGTGGACAAAGTGCGCATCAACCCCGGCAACATCGGCGCGGTGGAAAACACCAAGGAAGTCGTAAAAGCCGCCAAGGACGCCGGCGTGGCTATCCGCATTGGCGTGAACGCGGGGAGCGTGAAGTACCTGAAAAGCGTACAGGGCAAAATGGATTTATCCGACGAAAAATGGGCCGAAGTAATGGTGAACGAAGCCCTGGAACAAGCCAACATTTTGGAACAGTTAAACTTTAAAGATGTGGTAGTGTCGCTCAAGTCGGATAATTTTAAACGCACGGTGCTGGCCAACGAATTATTCGCTAAACAAAGCGATATTCCGCTGCACATCGGGCTGACCGAAGCGGGCAGCTTTTTAAGCGGCACGGTAAAAAGCGCCGTTGCCCTGGGGACGCTGCTGCAAAAAGGCATTGGCGCCACGATACGCGTATCGCTGACGGAAGACCCGCGCATGCAGGTGCGCACCGCGTACGAAATTTTAAAAGCGCTCGGCCTGCGCGAATACGGCCCGAATTTGATTTCCTGCCCCACCTGCGGCCGCACGCAAGTGGACGTGACGGGCACCGTGCACGCACTGGAAGACAAAATCTATTCCGACAAAGCCCTCCTGCAAAAAGCCACCGGGCTTAAAATTGCGGTGATGGGCTGCGTGGTAAACGGCCCGGGCGAAGCGCGCGACGCCGACTTCGGCATCGCCGGCGGCAAAGGCGAAGGCCTGTACTTTGAACACGGGCAGACGATGTTCAAACTCCCCCAGGAAAAATGGGTAGATTTTTTAATTCAAAAAATTAAAGACTGGAAAAAATAAAAAGGATATTACAAAATGAAACTCTCACAGTATTATTTGCCTACCTTAAAAGAAGCGCCAAAAGACGCCGATACGCTTTCGGCCAAATTAATGATTCGCGCGGGGCTCATCCGCAAAGTGGCCAGCGGCCTGTACGAATGGCTGCCGCTGGGGCTTAGAGTGCTTAAAAAAGTGGAAAACATCGTGTGCGAAGAAATGGACCGCGCCGGCGCGTGCGAAGTCTGGCTGCCGTTAGTGCAGCCCAAAGAACTTTGGGAAGAAAGCGGCCGCTGGACGTACTACGGCAAGGAACTGTTGCGCTTTGCCGACCGCAAAGACGCCGAGTTCTGCTTTGCCCCCACCGCCGAAGAAGTGATGACGGACCTCGTGAAAAAGGACACGACTTCCTACAAGCAACTCCCTTTCTGCCTCTATCAGTTCGGCACCAAATTCCGCGACGAAATCCGCCCCCGCTTTGGCGTGATGCGCGCGCGCGAATTCTATATGAAGGACGCCTATTCCTTTGCCGCCAATGACGAAGGCGCCAACGAATGGTACCAAAAAATGTACGACGCCTATCAGCGCATTTTTACGCGCTGCGGGTTTGAATTCAAAGCCGTAGAGGCCGACACCGGCGCCATCGGCGGAAACTTTTCGCACGAATTTATGGTACTGGCCGACACCGGCGAAGACGCCATTGCCAACTGCCCGTCCTGCGGCTACGCCGCCAATACGGAAAAGGCCGAAATCCAGGCCCCGGCGGAAATTACCATCCACGAAGCCGATTTAAAACCGATGGAAAAACGCTCCACCCCCAAGGCGTACACCATTGAAGACGTGGCCAATATGCTCCACGTGCCCACCTCGCAATTAATCAAATTGTTGGTGTTCACCGCCGACGGTAAACCCGTGGTGGCGTTGGTGCGCGGGGACCACGAATTAAACGAATTTAAATTCAAAGCCCTCTTAAAATGCAACGAGCTGGAAAAAGCGTCCGAAGAAGTCTACACCCAGGTAACGGGTTCGTTTGTGGGCTTTGCGGGTGCGCAGGGACTGAAAGAGAAAAACCCGTCTGTTATGATTTACGCCGATAACTACGTCAAAAACATCGTAAACGGCGTTTCCGGCGGGAACGAAAAAGACGTCCACACCATCAACGTCACCCCCCGCCGCGACATTACCGTAGACGTATATGCCGATTTGAAAATGGCCTCCGCCGGCGATAAATGCGCGCGCTGCGGGCACGAATTTACCTTCACCCGCGGCATTGAAGCGGGGCACGTGTTCAAATTGGGCACCAAATACTCCGCCGCCATGGGAGCCACCTTCCTGGACGAAAACCAAACCGCCAAACCGATGATTATGGGTTGCTACGGCATTGGCATCAGCCGCGTGGTGGCCGCCGCCATTGAGCAATCCCACGACGAAAACGGCATCATTTGGCCCGCGCCGCTGGCCCCGTTTGACGTGGCGCTGGTAGCCATTGACTATGCGTCCAACCCCGAGGTCAAAAAACACGCGGACGAAATCACCGCCCAGCTGGAAAAAGCGGGGCTCTCCGTCCTGTTGGACGACCGCGACGAACGCGCCGGCATTAAGTTTAAAGATATGGACTTAATCGGCCTGCCGCATCGCCTGGTGGTCAGCAGCCGCACCGTGAAAGACGGCCAGTGCGAATACAAAAAACGCACCAATAAAGAAGCCGTCCGCTGGAACCTGGACGAAGCCGCCGCCAAACTGCTGCAAATCGTCGGGAAATAAATCTGCCGGATTGACAAGATTAAATCAAAAGGGAACGCGGTTAACCACGTTCCCTTTGTGAAAACGGACACAAGCATTTTGTTTCTATCAGCTTGGCTGATTTTTTATTTTTCTGGAGAATTGTATGGATTTTCTGCACAAAAAACAGTCTTAAAAACAAAATACGGACACAACAAGGTAAAATATGCAACTCATCTGGTTGCCTTATGGATAAAAGCACTGTACCATCGGCCTTTTCATAATATATATGCCTATGGGAAAGACAATCAAGTGGCGTATTGTCCAGAAGGATTAAAGATATACATTTGGGGCGATGGCAATGTGGTAGAGATAGACCCTTCGGTACGTTCTTTCCAGGGAAGGATAGAAATTGGAGAAGCGCAGTCCCCCGCCAACCACTGCACAGTCAAAATCGGAGCCGATTCGTCAGCCGGCGGAGTGCTTATTTCTTTGCGTGAAGATAATTCCACAATTACCATAGGCAAAAACTGTATGTTTTCATGGGATATTCATATTTGGAATACAGATTTCCATGCTATTTATTCCGAAGAAACAAAACAATGTTTGAATATTGGGAAAGATATTACAATAGGGGACCACGTGTGGCTGGGCGTTTCCGTAAACGTGCTTAAAAATACGGCTATAGCAGCAAATTCCATAGTAGGAGCCGGTGCTGTTGTATCTAAAAAATTTACAGAACCCAATGTCATCATAGCCGGAATACCCGCGAAAATTGTCAAAAGGGGTATCAATTGGTCTACGGATACGCCAACGAACTACCTAAAACAAAGAACTCTCCGGTAAGTGCACTTTCCCTACTATACGCTTCTTTATCACAAAAAACCCCGGGCCGATGCCCGGGGTTTTTGTATCAAAGCAAGTGTTGGCTTATTGGCCGCCTTCGGAGTATACCCAGCCCTGCCCTTCCAAGCTGCGGCAGACGGCACGGCCCACGCGGGTGCCGTTGGCATAGCAGGTTTTGGTATAGGTGCGGTCGGCGTTGCGCATGATATCCCATTCATAAAAATTTTCTCCGTCAGCCAATCTGTCTCCGTTGGCAACAACCCCCGTCCCGGAACCATCCATGGCAAAACCGTCCAAATCATATGTAAAATCTTTTGTTTGGCAAGACGTTCCGCTGCAAGTGGCTCCCGGAATCGTGTACACGTCTTTCCAGGTGGTATATTTTTCGTTGCGGTGAACCAACCGCCACATCTGGTCCCCCTGGATAATGTTGCGCACATTGGTCACCATTTCGGCCGCGCGGGCTTTTTCAACTGCCACCGTATACTGCGGCAAGGCAATAGAAGACAAAATTCCGATAATCAGTACGACTACCATTAATTCAATTAACGTAAAACCCTTCGTCATACAAACCTCCTGAAAAGTTAGTAATAGTTTAATTTTTTTCGGTTTAAAAATCAAGGGATGCACGCCCGCCCACACTTTTACCCCGCAATAAGCTACAATACCTGTATGATAGAAATTCATTTTCCCGTGCGGTATGACGAACTGGACGCGCGCGCCCATATTCCCGCCGCCACGTTTTTAAAATACTTTCAGCAGGCCGCCGCGCAGGACAGCGCCCAGCTGGGCTTTGGCTGGGAAGATTTGATAAAAGACCACCTGGCCTGGATTTTAACGCATATGCAGGCCCGCGCCTTGCAGGCGGATATCCCGCTGCAGGACGTTACGGTAAAAACCTGGCACGTATTTTCGGACCGCCTGCTCAGCCGCCGCCAGTTTGTCGTGTACGGAAAAGACAAAACCCCTTTGTTTGAAGGTTCCTCCTGGTGGGCGATTATGGACGTGCAAAAACGCCGCTTAACCCGCACGCCCCAACGCCTGTTGGACGGGCACGAAATTCTGCCTACGGACTTGGAGCCCGAAGAAAATTTTAAAGCCCCTCTCCCGGCGCCGACCCCCGCTTTCGTGCGTGAAATCCTCACGCGCGAAGAAGACCTGGACCTCAACGGACACATCAACAACACCCACTACGCCGCCTGGGCCATCCAAAGCGTGCCGCTGCAAGCGCGCGAAGGCAAGAAATTGGACCGGTTGCTCATTTCCTTTAAAAACGAATGCCGCGCGGACGAAAAAATTGCCGTCGGCGTCTACCCGTGCGAACCGGGCGCCTTTTGGCTGACGCTTACGCGCCAATCGGACGGAAAAGAAGCTGCCCGCGTCTATACGCGCTGGGCCTGATTTGCCAAACACCACGCCATAAAAAAGGCCCTCTTGCGAGGGCCTTTTCCAGTTTGCGGCTCAATTGTCGCTGTTTATATCATAATGCCTTCGCACGGCTAACAGTTTGCGCATGTGGTTCCTATATTACAGAACTGCGGCTTTCCTTCCTTATCTCATTAATTTTCATCCCTTGACAATACCCCTTTTTACTCGTATAATATGACTGACAGTCAGTCATTTTACCCTTTATCAAAAGAGGTTCAATGGATACTAAGACAAAGCTGGTTTATGCCGCCTTGGCGGTATTTAAGAAAAAAGGTTTAGAAAAAACCAAGGTTTCAGACATTGTCAAACAAGCTGGCGTAGCACAGGGGACGTTTTACCTGTATTTCCCTTCCAAGCTGGCCGTTATGCCGGCCCTGGCCCAGTGTATGGTGGCCAAAATGGAAGCCAAGCTAAAAAGCACGGTAAAGCCGGAAGCCCCCCTGCCCGACCAGCTGGCCCAAATAGTGGAAAGCATTTTTGAAACGGTTGGAAAATACCGCGACGTGCTGGCCTTCCTCTATACGGGGCTGACGCAAAGCGCCGATATTACCAAATGGGAAAGCCTCTACGCCCCCATTTACGAATGGCTCAAAGAATTCCTCACGCGCAACCGCCCTCTGCTGCGCCCGGGGATAGATGCGCCTGCCACGGCGCGCATTATGATAGGCTGTATTGAAGAAGCGGCCGAGCAAGTTTTTCTTTTCAGTAAAAGAGAGGTGCAGGATGCCGCTCGCCAACAGGAGGAAACCGTTGTATTTATTGAACACGCTCTAGGGGTCTAATGGCAGGCTCAAAAGAGGTGTCCTATGAAGAAGTTCAATCCTTGGATGTTTGTCGCTCTTACCTGCTTGTTTGAGCTGTTGTGGGTATACGGCTTTAACACGGCAAGCAAAGGGTGGCAGTGGGGATTGGTGTTAGCCGGGATAGGGCTGGATTTTTATTTCCTGTTCCGGGCGTGCCAATCCTTGCCCACGGGCACGGTATACGCCGTTTTTGCCGCCGTGGGAGCCGCAGGAACGGTGCTGATGGACCGGTTCCTGTTTCAAGAGCCGCTTTCCGCAGGTCAGGTGATATGTATGGCCATATTGGTAAGCGGAGTTGTGATATTAAAATTGTCGGACGAAAAGCCTTCGTCGGGAGGTGCCTTATGAGCTGGTTATGGGTATTGGGCGCGGCCACGGCGGAAGTGTGCGGCGTAATCGGGCTAAAGCTGTTTAGCGCAGCCAAAGGCAAAGCCCATCTGCTGCTGTTTGTGGGCGGGTTTAGCTTATCGTTCGTACTGCTCTACATTTCGTTTCAATTTTTGGCCGTCAGCACGGCATATGCGGTGTGGATCGGCCTGGGGACGACGGGAGCCGTACTGGTGAATATGCTCTTCTTTCACGAAGGGCGCAGCGCCGGGCGTCTGGTGGGAATGATGTTAATTATCATCGGCGCGGCCGGCATAAAATGGCTGTCGTAATGGCACTAACCAAGCGTCCCCAGTGTTGGGCGTTTCGTTAAGGCTGTGATTGGGGTTGACAAGCCCCCCTTTAGAATGATACGATAGAAATGTACTAGAAAGAGCGACTTGGCAACAAGTCGCTCTTTCCATAAATAAGGCGCTGTATAAGGAGTAGCCATGAGAGATCCCAAAACCATAGAAGAAACCGTAGCCAAGGCCCTGGAAGGCCAAGGCGTAGAACTGGTGGATTTGGTCATCCAAAACCAAGGAAAGAAAAAACTTTTGCAGTTTTTCGTAGACAAAGTCGGCGGCGTAACGCTGGACGACTGCGGCGAATTGACCGATAAAATTGACGCTGTATTGGAAATGGAAAACTTGATTGACGGCGCGTATATCCTGGAGGTTTCGTCCCCCGGGGTGCAGCGCGTACTCAAAAAACCGGAACATTTTAAACGCTTTGTCGGCCAGCGTGCAAAAATTGTGCTCAAAGTACCGTTGGAAAACCGCGGTTCTTTTACCGGCGTAATCGCTTCGGCCGATGACGACGCTTTCGTACTGGACGACGGAACCAACCAATTTCGCTTTTCATACGATAACATCAAGAAGGCCAATTTGGACCCTGTTCTTGAATTTTAACCCCGCCGCGGCCCTGCGGCCCGGCACACAAGGAGATTATACAAATGGAAGGAACTGCTAAAGATTTAGTAATGGCATTGGAAGGGCTGGAAAGAGAAAAAAACATCAAACGCGAAGATATTTTAAAAACCATTGAAGACGCGCTTGTTTCCGCCCTGCGCAAGAACCTGGGCAAAACGGCCCAAATCAGCGCCAAGATTGACGTGGAAAACGGCTCCATCAAAGCTTTTCAAACGTTAAACGTGGTGGACGTGGTGACCAACCCGGAAATGGAAATTGACGTGGAAGGCGCCAAAAAGCACCTTAAAAACCCCAAAGTGGGCGACGTGGTGACCATCACCCTGGAAGTGGACGATTTTTCCCGCATTGCGGCGCAAATTGCCAAACAGGTATTGATCCAAAAAGTGCGCGGCATTGAACGCGACAACTTTTATAAAGAATTTAAACCCCGCGAAGGCGAAGTGGTAACGGGTTCCGTGCGCCGCTTTTCCGACCGCGACATCATCGTGGACCTGGGCAAAATTGAAGCCATCCTGCCCTACTGCGAACAAATCAAAAAGGAACGCTACGTCAACGGTTCGCGCGTCAAAGCCGTCATCGCCAAAGTGATGAACCAGAACGACCTGGCCGCCGTCGGCGACGACCCGGTGCTCTCGCGCTATAAATCCGCCGCGTACAAAATGGACAAAGGCCAACGCGGGCCGTACGTCATTTTGTCCCGCGCCAACGCCAAATTCCTGGAAGAATTGTTCAAAGTGGAAGTGCCGGAAATCAACGAAGGCATCGTGGAAATTAAAAACATCCAGCGCGACCCGGGTTTCCGCGCCAAAGTGATGGTGTCCAGCATTGACAGCAAAATTGACCCCATCGGCACCTGTGTGGGCATGCGCGGCATCCGCATCCGGGCGGTAATGAACGAACTGTCCGGCGAACGCATTGACCTGATTAACTATTCCGACGATATTTCCACCGTTATTATGAACTCCCTGGCCCCGGCAAAAGCGGACTTTGTAAAAATTGACAGCCTGAGCGAAAAGAAAGCCACCGTCATCGTGCCGGACGACCAGCTGGCCATTGCCATCGGCAAAGATTGGCAGAACATCAAGCTGGCTTCCAAACTGACGGGCTGGAACCTGGAAGTAAAGAGCGAATCGCAAAAAGCGCAGGAAGGCAAAGAAGCCTCCGACGCCGTACAGGCCGCCTTGGCGGATGTGGAAGGCATCGGCCCCAAAATGGCGGAAGTACTGCAAAAATCCGGTTTTACCAGTGTGGAACAAATTGCCGGCCTGGACGTAGAACACCTGTCCACGGTGCAG
Source organism: uncultured Elusimicrobiales bacterium (assembly GCA_944325235.1). GTDB lineage: Bacteria > Elusimicrobiota > Elusimicrobia > Elusimicrobiales > Elusimicrobiaceae > Avelusimicrobium. The sequence goes on from CALUZE010000033.1 coordinate 10,549, forward strand.
GGCATCGGCGAGAAAACGGCCGCCAAAATTATTGAAGGCGCCCAAAAATACCTGGCCGATAAAGAAGCCGAAAAGACGGAGGTAGTCAATGACGACAAAGAAAACAACTAATACCGAAGACGAATCCTCCGCCAAGAAAAAACCCGCGGCCAAA
>CALUZE010000034.1 GCA_944325235.1 uncultured Elusimicrobiales bacterium
GAAAATGCGGCAAGTTGGTCTTTCCAACTGAACAATTGGTTTTCCTGGGTGTTGGGGGTATTCGGCGCGGCCGGTTGGGCGGCGTCCGTTTGGGCCGGAGGTTGCGGGGTGCCCGGCGTCTGTAAAAAAGAAAACTTTTCTTTTAGGGCAGGAATTTTATCTTGCAAAGCGGGAGCGCAGACCAAACATACAGCCGCTAATAAAAGTAAGAAAATCAACACGCGTAAGCGACCCATAATTAAATTCTCCTGTCCAATCAGCGCGGAAGTTTTTTAAGGCTGCCGACGTTTTTTTGCATCAGCTGGTTTAATTGTTTGTCTTGCGCGGACAATAATCTTTGCTGCGTAGTCAAATATGCGTTAAAAGAGGCGCTTTGGGCGGCGGCCTGCTTCAGCTGGCGTTCCGTTTCGGCCGTGAGCAAGAACGCCTGGTATTTGACGTTGTCGCCAAAAGTGGCGGCAATATCGGTCAATGTTTTTTGGTTGGCCACTTGCACGGATTCCAAGGCCTGTTTCATTTTCACGCGGTCTTCTTTCGGGGCGCGCCCGGGCAGGGCGTCGGTATCCAGGGTGACTTCCATAATTTGCGGGGCCGGTTTCGGGCGGCGTTGGGCCGCCGGAGCCGATGTGTTTTGGGGTACGGCAGGGAGGACCAAAGGAGGATTTTTTTGGAATTCAGCCACAAGCGCCTGCAGGCGCGGGTCGTTGGTTTTGGATTGCAGATTGACGAGTTTTTGGGTCATCAAGGCTGCATATTGTTTGAGCCAAAACAAACGGATTTGCTGGCTTTGTTCTTCGGTTGTACACGCGCCCAACAGCAGGGCGGCTATCGGAAGCAAAATCAATTTTTTCATAGGGAGTCCTCTGTTTTCAAAATATAACAAATTTACGGTAGTCCGTACAGGGCTTTTGTGTTGCGGGTGGTGATTTCGGCCAATTCTTCCTGCGGAATATTTAAATAATCGGCCACAAACTGCCCGATGAGCGGAATGTTGGACGGGTCGTTGCGCTGGCCGCGTTTTCCTTGCGGGGATAAATACGGGCAGTCCGTTTCCAGCACCAGTTTGTCGGCCCCGGCTTTTTTGACGGCTTCGCGGATATATTCATTCTTTTTATAAGAAAAGCAACCGTTGATGCCCAACAACAGCCCCATATCCAGTGCGCGCTTGGCTTCTTCGTACCGGGCGCAAAAACAATGCAGCACGCCCGGGTGCGCCGTGGCGGACGTTCCTTTCCATTCGTGCTTGAGCGCGTGGAAAGTATCGTCGTAGGCGGCGTAATCGTCACCCACGCGCCGCACGTGCAAAACAAGCGGCTTTTGCGTTTGGTTCGCCAGCGCCAGCATCTGCGAGAACGTTTCCTGCTGTTTGTCTTTGGGGGTAATGTCCAGGCACGTATAATCCAGCCCAATTTCGCCCACGGCCACATTGCGTTCGTCGGGCAATAGGGCGGCCAGGCGGTCCAACTGGGCCGGGTCCATTTTAACGGCGTATTCCGGGTGGACGCCCAGCACCGCCCGCACCAAGGAAGGGTAACGGGACGCTAAATCCAGGGCCGGCTGCCATTCTTCGGGCGAGCAGCCGATTTCTACACTGAGCACAATGCCCGCTTGCGGCAATGTGCGGGAAAGGAGTTCGTCGCGGTCGGCGTCAAAGGCCGGGTCGTTCAGATGGGCGTGAGAATCAATAAATTGCATATGAACTATTGTATCTTTTTTAAAGGCCGCCCGGCACCGCCCCACAGACTAACCCAAAAAACCGCTTGTGCGGCTGCGCACACCTTACTATGATGAGGGGAAGACTGCTCTTTGAAAGATATTTTACCGACGGAGAAAGCGGGTTCAAAATTAGCACTCTAAAAAAAGGGTTGACAAAAATGAAATAATTGCATATACTATTAGCAGTGAGAGCCAAAGAGTGCTAAAATAAAGCCAACGCTCCGAGGAACCTCCAGGAAAGTATGAGAATCCTAAAACCGGAAATTGCCAAAGCGCGTAAAGAAAAAATCCTGCGGTGGGTCATCCAGCAGTTTGTGGAAACCCGCCGGCCGGTGGGTTCGCAGATGATTGCGCAAAGTGCGCTGCCGGATGTGTCCAGCGCTACGATTCGCAACATTATGAAAGAACTGGAGGAAGAGGGCTACCTCTACCAGCCGCACACTTCCGGCGGCCGCATTCCTACGGACAAAGCCTACCGCTTTTATGTAGATTACCTGGCCAACGTGCAAAAAATGGCCGCCCGCGAACGCCAGCGCATTGAAGAACAATACGATGCGCGCGTAAACGAGGTGGACAATATGCTCGTGCAGACTTCGCGCCTGCTGGCTATGCTTTCGGGCGCGGCGGGGTTTGTGTATGCGGCCCACGTGGATGACCAGCGCATCCAGCGCTTGGATTTCATTCCGGTGGCCCCGGGGATGATTTTGGCGGTGCTCGTTACGCAAGCCGGCGCCGTGCGGCACTGGCCGGTGCGCACCGGGTACGTGATTGCCCCGGCCCGCCTGCGGGTGCTCAGCGGGTTCATCAACCAGGAAATTGCCGGGTTGACGTTGGCGCAAGCCCGCCAGGTGCTGTGGCAGCACATTCATTCCGGCCACCGCGAAATTTCGGACTTGGCCGACCTGGCCACCCAGGTGCTCAAAGACATTGAACGCCCCCAAACGGGAGCGGACGAATTGTACGTGGAAGGCATTGGCCGCCTGCTGGAAAACACGACCGAAGCCGATTACGAAGATTTGAAACAAATGATGCGCGTAGTTGAGGAGCGCGAACGTTTTTCCTCGTTGTTAAACGAGAAAATGACGGATATGGAGAAATCCAACCAAAAAGTGAATGTCAGCATCGGCAGCGAGAACGAACTGCAGGAGCTGAAGAACCTCAGCATTGTTTCCACCGCGTGCCGTGTGGGGGATAAAACGGTGGGAATGTTGGGCATTATCGGGCCCAAACATATGGAGTATACAAGAGTGATGTCCCTGGTCAATTTCATCGGGGAACTCTTGCAGGCGTCCATGAACCATTGGGCGGCGTTGCCCGCCGAGGACGAGAAAGACTATGAGTAAGAAACATCCGCAGAAACACGGCGCCGAAGCCGCCGCAGAAGTACAGGACGAAGAACGGGATCTGCCGGAAGTGGAAGAAGCGCAGGCGCAAGCCCAGCCGCAGGAGCCCAAGCCGGAAGAAGCCCCCGCCAAAGAAGAAAAAAACAAATACTACGACCAGTTGGTCCGCTTAAGTGCTGATTTTGAAAATTACCGCAAACGGACCGAGCGCGAAAAAGCGTCTTTCCTGGCCTACGGGAAAAAACAATTTGCCGAAAAATTGCTGCCGGCGTACGAAGTTTTATTGCGGCAGCGCGAGGAGTTAGCAAAAAAACAAGATAACGAAGAATGTACCGCCTCGTTAAAAGCCGTTAAGGATGGACTCAATATGGTTTTTACGGAGCTGGAAAAAGCCTTCAAGGCCGAAGGGATTGAACATATGGATGTATTGGACAAGCCCTACGACCCGGCCACCCAAGAGGTGGTGGCGATGATTCCGTCGTCCGAAGCCCAGGACGGAATGGTATTGCAAGAAGTGCAGATGGGTTTTACGATGGACGGCAAGGTCCTGCGCCCGGCGCGGGTGATTGTCGGCCAGCATGCGGAAGGGTAAGTTGATTCCGCTTATTCGGTACAAACATTTTAAAATTTAAAGGAGAAACATCAGTATGGCTAAGATTATTGGTATTGACTTAGGAACTTCCAACACTGCCGCGGCAGTAATGGAAGGAGGCAGAGGAACCATCATTCCGTCTGCCGAAGGTAGCTCCATCGGCGGGAAGGCATTCCCTTCTTACGTCGCTTTCACCAAAGATGGCCAACGCTTGGTGGGTGAACCGGCGCGCCGTCAGGCCATTGCCAACCCGGAAGGCACCGTGACCGCCTTCAAACGCAGAATGGGGGAAAACTATAAATACAATTTGCGCGGGCAGGAATTTACGCCCCAACAGCTGTCGGCTTTCATCTTGCAGAAAGTGAAAAAAGACGCCGAAGCTTTCTTGGGCGAACCGGTGGAAAAAGCCGTTATCACCGTGCCTGCTTACTTTAACGACAACCAGCGCCAGGCCACCAAAGACGCCGGCCGCATTGCGGGCTTGGAAGTGGTACGCTTGGTAAACGAACCGACGGCTGCCGCGTTGGCCTTCGGTATTGATAAAGCCGGCAAGGAACAGAAAGTAATGGTGTTCGACTTGGGCGGCGGTACGCTGGATGTGACGATCATGGAAATGGGTAAAGAAGGCACGTTTGATGTGCTTTCCACCTCCGGCGATACGAAACTGGGCGGTACGGATATGGATAACGCCATCATCCAGTGGATGGTGGACGAATTCCGCAAACAGACCGGTATTGATTTGTCCAAAGACAAACAAGCGCAGCAACGCTTGAAAGACGCGGCCGAAAAAGCCAAAATTGAACTGTCCACCACCATGGAAACGGACATCAACCTGCCGTTCATCTCTGCGGGTGCGGACGGCCCGAAACACTTGGAATTGCAGCTCTCCCGCGCCAAACTGGAAAGCTTGGTGGACGACATCGTCAAACGCTGCGGTAAATCCGTCAACCAGGCCTTGTCCGATGCGGGCTTGACTGCGTCGCAGATTGACCGCGTCATCTTGGTCGGCGGCCCGACTCGTATGCCGATCGTGCAGAAATACGTGGAAGACCTCGTGGGCAAGAAAATTGAACGCGGGATTGACCCGATGGAATGCGTGGCCATCGGTGCGGCTGTACAGGCCGGTATTTTGACGGGGGAAGTCAAAGACGTGCTCTTGTTGGACGTGACCCCGCTGTCCTTGGGTCTGGAAACCTTGGGCGGCGTGTGCACTCGCCTGATTGAACGCAACACCACGATCCCGGTGCGCAAGACGCAAATCTTCTCCACGGCGTCGGACAACCAGCCCGCTGTGACGATTAACGTCCTGCAGGGTGAACGCCCGATGGCGAAGGACAACGTACCGCTGGGCAAATTTGACCTGGACGGCATTCCGCCAGCTCCTCGCGGCGTACCGCAGATTGAAGTCACCTTCGATATCGACGCGAACGGTATTTTGAACGTATCCGCTAAGGACTTGGGTACCAATAAAGAGCAGCACATCACCATCAGCTCGCCCAACAAACTCAGCGATGCGGAAGTGGAAAAATTCGTCAAAGACGCGGAAAAATTCGCGGAAGAAGACAAGAAACACAAAGAAGTCATTGAAGCCAAAAACCAGGGCGACAGCGTGCTCTACCAAACGGAAAAATCGCTGAAAGAATACGGCGATAAAGTGTCGCAAGACGACCGCTTGGCCATTGACCGCGCGCTGGGCGACTTGCGCGACGCCTTGAAAGGCGAAGACGTGGCCCGCATCAAAGCGGCTACGGACGAAGCCTTGAAGGCCGGCCAGAAACTGGGCGAAGCGATGTACAAAAACGCGCAGGCTCAGCAGCAGGCTCAAGCGGGTGCGCAGGCTGGCGCACAACAGCAAGGCCCTGCGGCCGGAGCGCAAGCTTCCGGTAACAACGGCGGCAAGGACGACGTAGTGGAAGCCGAAGTCGTAGACAAATAATTCCGCACAACGCCTTATGCAAAAGGGGAACCGAAAGGTTCCCCTTTTTTGTGTCTGTTTTGCCGGGCGTTTTTACTTTTGCCCCCGTAAAAAAGTAAAATAACCCTATGCCCCAATATTTTGCCGATATCAAAGAAACCGAATTTTTCCTGACGGATGCCGAGGCGCATCACGCGGTGGCGGTTGCCCGCCACAAAGAAGGGGACGAAATCCGCGTGTTTGACGGCACGGGCCGCCAGTATATGGCACGCATTGACCGCGTGCAAAAAAAGTTTGTGCGCGGCACGCTGTTAAAGCCGTGCCCGGTGCGCCGCCCGGCGCTGGAACTGGAACTGTTTTTTGCGCCCAACTCCCGCACGGGGCTGGAAGAAGTGTTGGATAAAGGCACCCAGCTGGGGGTGGCCGCGTTCTGCCCGATTGTTACGGACCGCAGCGAATACGATGTGCTGAAAAAGTGGGACGGGAAAAATGACCGCTGGCACCAAGTGATGGTGGCCGCCTGCAAACAGTGCGACACGCCGTTCATCCCGGCCATTTTGCCGCCCGTCAAATTTACGGAAGCCCTCCGGCAGGAAGTGCCTTCCCTCTTGGCCTACGAGGCCGAAGAAACCCATACCCTGGCCTGGGGGCAGGAAAAACTCGGGCACCCCAAACGCTTGCGCGTGTATGTGGGGCCGGCCGGCGGCTGGACGGACGAAGAGGTGGTTATCGCCGCGCAATACAACGTCCTGCCGGTTACGCTGGGGGTCAACATTCTGCGGGCGGAAACGGCCTGTATTGCCGTAGCCGCCAAACTGTTATAATGACTACTTTTTTTATCAAAACGTTCGGTTGCCGCGTCAACCAGGTGGAAAGCCAAGCCCTGTGGGAGGAATTCCTGCGGCAGGGCTATGTGCCGGCGGATTCGTTTGAAACCGCCGACGTATGTCTGCTTAATACCTGCACGGTCACGCACCAGGCCGATAAAGACGTGGAAAAGCAAATCCGCCAAATTTTGCGCCGCAACCCGCGGGCGCGGCTCGTGCTGACGGGCTGCTACGCCGCCGCACACGAAAAAATGGTGCGCGAAAAGTTCCCGCAGTCCGAAATCATCGGCAAATACGACTTGGGCAAAACCCTTTTTAACGTGCCGGATGTCTGCTGGACGGTATCCGGGCACGAAGGCCACAGCCGCGCGTTTATCAAAATTCAGGACGGGTGCGATTGCTTTTGCTCGTATTGCATTGTGCCGTATGCCCGCCCGGTCAAACGTTCCAAGCCGCTGGCGGATGTGCTGCACGAAATTGAAGTATTGCAGCAAAAGGGCTTTGCCGAAATCGTCCTTACCGGCATTAACATCGGCAACTACCTCTGCCCGCAAACGGGGACGGATTTGGCCGGTTTATGTGCCGCAATCGCCCGCCTGCCGGGCCGGTTCCGCGTGCGGTTTTCGTCCATAGAGCTGCAAACCGTCACGGACGGTATCATTGACCAAATGGCTTTGCGCCAGGACCGGTTTTGCAATTACTTCCATTTGCCCCTGCAAGCCGGGTGTGACAAAATTTTAAAAGATATGCACCGCCATTACGATACGGCCGCCTATCGGGCGCGCGTGGAAGACCTGCGCCGCCGGGTGCCGCAAATCGGCATTTTTGCGGACGTTATCGCGGGCTTCCCTACCGAAACCGAGGCCGATTTTGAGGCTACCGCCGCGTTCATCCGCGAGGTCCGCCTGGCGGGGTTGCACGTATTTAGCTATTCGCCGCGCCCCGGTACCCCGGCGGCCGCGCTCAAGCAACTGCCGCACGAGGAAATCAAACGCCGTTCGGACGCGCTGCGCGCCCTGGATAAGGAGCTGCGCACGGCGTTTGCCGCGTCTTTGGTGGGTACGGAACAGGAAGTATTTATAGAGGAGCACAAAGCCGGCCTGCCGCACGGAATAACGTCCAATTTCCAGCAGGTCGTGCTGGAAGGTGCTCCCGGCGCTCACGGGCTGGTGTGCGCGGTGATTACGCGGGCCGAAGGCCCCCTGTGTTTTGGCCGGCCGGCTTAAAATGCTACAATGTAAGTAATGCCCCGCCTAAGGCAGGAAGTGCCAACATTTCCGCTTTGCAGGTTGGGCGGATTATTGGTATAATATATATATAATTTGTTCCTGATTCGTCATTAACAAGTTAGATTCTTTTTTAGGCAAGAGTAGATAAAACAATGGTAGCCAAAAAAAATCTGTGTGTTCTCATCCTGGCGGCCGGCAAAGGCACCCGGATGAAATCTCCCCTCCCCAAACCGCTGCATCTCGTTTGCGGAATCCCGATACTCGCACATATTTTAAAGGCGGCCCAAGCATTGGGTCCGGCCGCTATCGGCATTGTAGTCGGTCACGAGGCCGACACGGTGGTAAACGCCGTCAAAGCGGGGCTTGCCCAGTGGGGCATTACGGCCCCGGTGGTGTTTGTGCACCAAACGGATTTGTCCGGTTCTGCTTCGGCCGTTAAAGCCGCGGAACCGCTCTTGGAAAAATTTGAAACGGTCATGGTGTTAAACGGCGATACGCCGCTTTTGCAGGCGCAGACGCTGGCGCATATGGCCGACGTGTTTGAACATAACGAAGCCGGTGCCATGGTGTTGGGCGTAACGGTGCCGAACCCGTTTGGCTACGGGCGCATTATCCGCGCGGCGGACGGCTCGTTTGAAACCATTGTGGAAGAATCCGACGCGGACGAAGAAACCAAAAAAATTGCCGAAATCAACAGCGGCATGTACATTTTTAATTCCAAAGCGCTGCAAACCGCGCTTTCCCAACTCACGCCGCAAGGCCCCAAACACGAATACTATTTAACCGACACCCTGGCCCTCATCAACCAGATGAACCAACCCGTATTGGTGCTTGCCGGTACGGATTACCAGCAGGCGCTGGGCATAAACAGCAAAGCGCAGCTGGCGGAAGCCGAGCAAATCATGCGCGACCGCGTAGCCGCCGAACTGATGGACGAAGGCGTCACGCTGGTGCGTCCGCACGAAGTGTATATAGATCCGGGGGTCAAAGTAGGGGTGGACACCAAAATCTGCCCCGGCTGCTACATCAGCGGCCATACGGTCATCGGCAAAAATTGCGAAATTGAAGGCAACGTCTACATCAAAGATTCCGTCATCGGCGATAACGTCACCATCAAAATGGGCACGTATATTGAAGAGTCGGAAGTGGAAGCCGGCTGCCAGCTGGGGCCGTACGCGCATTTGCGCCCGAAATCCGTTTTAAAAACGGGTGCCAAAGTGGGCAATTTTTCAGAAATTAAAAAATCCGTCATCGGGGAAGGTTCCAAAGTCAACCACCTCAGCTACATCGGCGATACGCAAATGGGCGCCGGGGTGAACGTGGGCGCCGGAACCATCACCTGCAACTATGACGGCAAAAACAAACACCAAACGGTCATCGGGGACCACGTGTTTGTAGGGTCTAACGTGAATTTTGTAGCGCCGGTAACGGTGCACGAATATGCAAAAATCGGCGCGGGGTCAACGATTACCAAAGAGGTTCCGGCGGAATCTCTGGCGATTGCCCGTTCGCGTCAGGTCGTTCTGGAAAAAAAAGGTGTAAAGAAAAATGACTAAAAGCGTAAACGGCGATTTGAGAATTTTCTCCGGCAATGCCAACATTGCCCTGGCGCAGAAGATTTGCAATCACCTGAATATGGAGATGGGCAAACTGCGCGTAGAGCGCTTTGCAGACGGAGAAATTGACGTACAGATTTTGGAAAGCGTACGCGCGCACGACTGCTATATCATTCAGCCCACCTGCCCGCCCGTCAACGAAAATTTGATGGAGCTCCTGATTATGATTGACGCGTTCAAACGCGCCAGTGCCGGCAAAATTACAGCCGTTATTCCGTACTTCGGCTATGCCCGGGCGGACCGCAAAGCCTCCCCGCGCGTGCCGATTACGGCCAAGCTGGCCTGCAACCTGATTACCGAAGCTGGCGCCGACCGCATTATGACGGTGGACCTGCACGCGGGCCAAATCCAGGGGTTCTTTGACATCCCGGTGGACCATTTGCGCGCCCGCAAAGTATTTTTGGATTATTTTAAAGATTTTGACCGCAAAGATTTGGTGGTCATTTCCCCGGATGTGGGCGGGGTGGAACGCGCCCGCAAATTTGCGGCCCGGATGGACGCGGGGCTGGTGATTATTGATAAACGCCGCCCGAAAGCCAACGAAGCCGTGGTGTACAACGTCATCGGGGACGTGAAGGACAAAGTAGCCATTATTTTTGATGATATCGTGGACACGGCGGGCACGCTGACCATCGTGGCCCAGAAAATCAAAGAACAAGGCGCGCGGGAAATTTATGCGGCGTGCACGCATGGGTTGCTTTCCCGCAACGCGATTGACAAAATCAACAAGTCGGACATCAAAAAGCTGGTCATTACGGACTCGCTGCCGATACGCGACTTGGGGCCCAAGGTGGACGTGCTGTCCGTTTCGTACTTACTGGCGGACGCGATCAAACGCAACCACGACGGCCGCTCTATCAGCGATATGTTTAATTAACGAAATTTCAAAATTTTCTGAACGAAAATTTGGAGGAAACAATGGAAAAAGTAACTATCTCTGCCGCTGCCCGCGAAGGGATTGGCGTCAAAGGGGCTCTTTCTAAAATCAGAGCCG
>CALUZE010000035.1 GCA_944325235.1 uncultured Elusimicrobiales bacterium
CCGGGCCGGAACCGGACACCGCCGTCCCCGCGTCAAACAACGCTTCAGGCAGTTCCACATTTTTGCCTAAGCGCGCAAAAACGGCTTCCACTTCTTGGCGCACCGGGGCCGAAACGTTCGCCCCAAACGCAAACAGCGTAACGCCTTCCCCCAACGCCAGCGGCGTGTTGGGCATAATGCGCACCACCGGCCAGCCGGGCAAGGCCGCCTGCAATTTTTCCAGCGTCCAGCCCAAAGCCATACACACCACGGGTTTGGGAGTGGCTTGTTTCAATTCTTCCAGCACCTGCGGCACCACGCCGGGTTTGACGGCAATTAAAATCACGTCCGCTTCCGCCGCGGTGCGGGCATTGTCCGTCCCGACGCAAATGCCGTACTGGCGGGCCACCCGCTCGGCAGACGCCTGCGAATGGACCGACGCGGCAATATCTTCTTTCGGCCAGCCGCTGTGAATTAAACCTTTAATTAAGGCGCCGCCCATTTCTCCGGCGCCGATAAAACCCAGTTTCATTTGGTTGCTCCTATCTTTTTGTGCGTAAACGGTTTGGCGTTCGCGCCGACATAATCGGCCACGATTTGGCCGTTCCCGTACAACTTATATTTGTAAATGGTCAATCCTTCCAAACCCACCGGGCCGCGCGCGTGCGTTTTGCCGGTGCTGATGCCCACTTCGGCCCCGAAGCCGTAGCGGTAGCCGTCGGCAAAGCGGGTGGAAGCATTGTGATAGACGCCGGCGGAGTCCACCAGGTCCATAAAAATTTGGGCTTCGTCGTGGTCGGCCGTCAAAATGCAATCGGTATGGTGCGAGCCGTAGCGGTTAATGTGGTCCACCGCGTCCAACACGTTTTTGACTTGTTTGACGGACAGTTTTTTCTCGCCGTATTCCGTGTGCCAATCCGTCACCGGGCCGGACACCGGGGCCAGCGCGGCGATGTCTTCCCCGCCGAACAGTTCCACCCCGTTTTCACGCAAGCAGGCCAGCAGCGCTTTTTTGTTCTTCTCCGGCCAGCGTTCGTCCAGCAGCAGCGTTTCCACCGTGTTGCAGGCCGAAGGGTACTGCGTTTTGGCGTCCACGCACAGGCGGCAGGCCATTTGCAAATCGGCCGACAGCGCCACATAAATATGGCATACGCCGTCCGCATGCCCCAGCACGGGGATTTTGGTGTTGGCCTTTACGTAGGCAATCAGCGCGTTGCCGCCGCGGGGGATGATTAAATCAAAGTATTTATCCAGGGCCAGCATTTTGGCCGATTCTTCGCGCGTATGAATCAGCTGCAGCGCGTCCGCGGGGTAACCGGGCACCGAGGCCAAGGCCTGTTTGAGCGTGGCGGCCATAGCGTCGTTGGTGTGGAGCGCTTCGCGCCCGCCTTTTAACATTACGGCGTTGCCAGATTTGACCGCCAGCGCGGCAATCTGCGGCACCACATCGGGGCGGGCCTCAAAAATCACGCCAATCAGCCCAATCGGGCACGAAATTTTGTACAGGGTAAGCCCTTCGTCCAGCTCCGTAGCCGCCAGTACGCGGCCCACCGGATCCGGCAGTTCCACCAGTTCTTCCACGCCTTTGATGACGGTTTCCAATTTTTCGCGTGTCAGTTTCAAGCGCTCGTACAGCGCGGGTTTCATTTTGCCCGCGGCCACGGATTTTTTGGCTTCCTGCAAATCCAATTGGTTGGCGGCCAGAATTTCGTCCGCGTGCACACGCATGGCGCACGCCATGGCGTTTAGGGCGCGGTCCTTGGTTTCGGGCGCCAGCGCGGCCAAAATGTAGGAAGCTTCTTTGGCCCGGGCGGCCATTTCCGATACGTTCATATGCAAAACCTCACAGTAAGACGATGTTGTCGCGGTGGACGGCTTCGTCGTAGTTTTTATAACCGATTTTTTTGGCGATTTCTTCCGAGCGGCAGCCGGCAATTTTGCGGCATTCTTTGTCGGAATAGTTGGCGAGGCCACGGGCAAATTCCACGCCGTGTTCGTCCAGGATGGAAATCGCGTCGCCCGCTTCAAACTCGCCGCCGACGGCCACAATCCCCGCGGGCAAGAGAGAGGAGCCTTTTTCGCACACGGCTTTCTTGGCCCCTGCGTTGACCGTCACCCCGCCCGACACGTTCGTGGCGTAGGCCAGCCATAATTTTTTGCCGGGCAAATCTTCCACCGGCAGGAAAAGCGTTCCTTTAAAATCGGGCCCGAATACGGACGCCACCGCCCCCGGCCGTTTGCCGTAGGCAATCACCATCGCCGCACCCGAACGCGTGACGACTTTGGCGGCTTCCAGCTTGGTTTTCATACCGCCGCGCCCGCGGGAAGAAGCGCAAAAGCCCAAGGATTCAATTTCCGGCGTAACGCCTTTGACGACTTCAATGAGTTTGGCGTTTTTATCTTTGCGCGGGTCCCCGTTATACAGGCCTTCCACGTCGCTCATAATGCACAGCAGGTCTGCGTCCATTCCCGAGGCCACCAGCGCGGAAAGTTTGTCGTTGTCGCCAAAGCAAACTTTAATTCCTTTTTCCTTGTAGCCGCGGATTTCGTTGGTGGATACGGTGTCGTTCTGGTTGATGACCGGGATGCAGCCCAGCTCCAGCAGGCGGTTTAAAGTATCGCGCAAACTTAAATAACGGCTGCGGTGGGCGAAGTCGTCCTCCGTCAGCAACACTTGCGCCGCCACCAGGCCCAACTGTTTAAAACCGTCTTCGTAAAATTTCATCAGGCTGATCTGCCCCACGGCCGCGCAGGCTTGTTTTAAAGACACCACGTCCGGCGCGCTCGTCAGCCCCAGGCGGCGTTTACCCATCCCCACGGCGCCGGAAGTAACCACCATAATTTCCTTCCCCTGTGCACGCAAGGCGGCAATGTCTTCCATAAACGAATACAACCGCGACAGCGCCAAATCCCCGCTGTCGGTGCTTAAAGCGTTGGTACCGAATTTAATGACAATGCGTTTTGCTTTTTTGATTAAGTCTTTCATTTTGTCCCCAAAAAATAAACCCGCCCCGAAAGGCGGGGATGTTAAATTTAAACCGGTTCTTCCTGCGGCGGCTTGACCGACGAATGTTCGCAGCGCGTGTTGAACGGGCACGCGGCGCAGTGTTCCAGGTTCGGCTCAAAATCGTTTACTTCTATTTTCTTGCCGATTTCAATAAACGTGTTCAAAATTTTCTTTTCGTCAAACGCTTCAAACGGCGCGCTCATTTTTTGGTTGAACGCCACAAAATAAAACGTGGCGATCCCCTTTTGCATATTCCACGCGCGGCGCGCGCCCACGGCGTAAATGCCCAGCTGCAGGGAATCCGTCACCGGCAAAGACAAATCCACATCGGTGCCCGTTTTGTAATCAATCACTTCCCAGGAGCCGTCGGGATGTTTATCAATGCGGTCAATTTTTCCGCGCAGCGTCCACTGCCCTTCCTGGAAGATAAATTCGCGTTCCGTGCTGTCCACCGTGGTTTTGCGTTCGTACTCGGCCTGGGCGTAGGTTTCCAGCATTTTTTTGCCTTTTAAATACCACTCCATCTGTTCGCCCGCGTTGGCGTATCCCGCCCCCAGCCAGCAATCGTCGTAATAAGATAATAGTTCAGACGGGTCGTTGGAATTGCGGTGGTATTCTTCCAGCGCGCGGTGAATGGATACCCCCAGCGAAGACGCCGGCACCAAGCCTTCCCGTTTGCCTTCCATATATTTATATTTGTACAGCACCGGGCATTCCAGGTAGGTTTTGATTTTGGAATAATTCAGTTCGTATACGTCGCTATACATGGGCGTCCTCTTGGGGCGGTTGAACGGCGCGCAGAAAATGCACCAGCGTATCGCCGTATTTTTCCACGCGGTAAATTTCCAATTCGGCGGGCACTTCAAATTCTTCCGTTTTGTGGGTTTGCAGCACGATAATGCCGCCGGGCGCCAACAGCCGCGCCGCGGCCACATTGGCCAACGCCGGCTGCGAAAAGGCCAACATCTTATTGTTGATGTCACGGTAGGGCGGGCCCATAAAAATAATGTCGTAGCCCTCGTTGTCACTGTACGGAAGCAGCCAATCCAGGGGTTTTAACACATCGCCGCGGAGCACTTTGGCGCGCTCGGAAAAGCCCAGGTGGGCCAAGTTGCGGTGAATGTTTTTAATGCAGGCGGGTTCTTTGTCCACCATCACGGTGCGGTGCGCCCCGCGGGAGATGGCCTCCAGCGACACGTTGCCCGTCCCGGCGAACAAATCCAGCATCATCGCGCCCGTAATGCGCGGGCGCAGAATGTCAAACAACGACTGTTTAATCCGGTCCGAAATCGGCTTTACGGGCAGATTTTTGGAAACGGAGAATATCTTCCGCCCGCGGGCGGTTCCGGCTATAATACGCATAAGTTCCTTATAACTGGGCGATGCCTTCTTTGATGGCGTAGCGCACCAGCTCGGCCTGTTTGTGAATGCCGAGTTTTTTCATAATATTGTTGCGATGCACGTGAATGGTGTTCAGCGACAAATTGAACGATTTGGCAATTTGCTTGCTGCTGTATCCTTCGGCAATGAGCTGCAGGACTTCTTTTTCCTTGGGGGTGAGCCCCGTCACGTCGCGCTTGCGCGAAGACGTCTTGCCCAGGAAACCCTGCACAATGTACTTGGATACCTTGCTGCACAAATAAAACCGTCCGGCGGCCACTTCTTCAATGGCGTCTACAATTTCGTCGGCGGTGGACACTTTTACGATAAATCCTTTGGCGCCGGCCTTCAGGGATTTTTCCACCGATACGCGGTCGTCGTACATACTCAGCATAACCACCTTGGCTTCGGGGTTGCGTTTGACGATGCGCTCCACGGCTTCTATCCCGTTTAGCACCGGCATGGAAATATCCACCACATATACGTCTACGTCCGCGGCGTGTTTTTGGGCGTATTCCACCAAGTCTTTCCCGTTGGAAATTTCGGCCACGATTTCCATATTTTTGCCTAACTTTTCCAACACGGCCCGCACGCCGTTGCGCACGATGGCGTGGTCGTCAGCTAATACGACTTTCTTTGTCATTCTTGTCCCCCATATGCGACGCACGGGCACACGACCTCTATGCGGGTGCCTTTGCCCGGTTCGCTTTTAATGGAAATATGTCCGCCCAACAGGTGCACGCTGTCTTTCATGGCCAGCAGCCCCACTTTGCGGATAGAGCGTTGCTTAATTTGCTTAAATCCGATGCCGTCGTCCTGCACGACCAGGCGGATTTCGTCCTCCTGGCGGCGCAGCAGCACGTATATGTTTTTGGCGCGTGCGTGCTTGACGATGTTGTTTAACGCTTCCTGCACAATACGGTAAAGCAAAATTTTCACGCTGTCGGAGATACCGTTCTCGCCGGCGGTTGCGTCGTAATCAAACGTGTACGGAATGTGCACGTACCCGCTGATGTTATCCAGCAATTCCCGGATAGAACCGCCCAAGGCGCCGTCGTTTTCCAGGCTGGGCGGACGGAGCGAAACAACAATATTTTTTACGCGTTCAATACTGTCTTTAATCTGCGCGTCCAGCTTGGCGATGTCTTCCAGGGCCTGTTTGCGGTCGCCTTCTTTCACGCTGGCTTTTACCAGGCTTAAAAGCGCCGTCAAAATAACGGCCGTGGAACCGATTTCATCGTGCAACGCTTTAGAAATTTCTCTTTTTTCCGTTTCGCGGGCGGCCAGCAAAATCTGCGAAAACGTCCGCGGCGGGGTTCCTTCCCGAAGCATATCCCCGCCCCGGTACGCGCCGCCCCAATGGGTGATGTCGCGCGTGAGCGAGAGGACACTTTCCACCTCGGCGTGTTCCCCGCGCAGCGGGATGAGGGTCGTTTGGTAAAAATAATGTTTGTCGGCCTTTTCCAGCCCCCATTCATAGTGCTGGATTTGGCCGGCCAAGGCTTGCTTAAAAGCCCGTTGGTGCACGGAGCTGCCTTCCTGCAAGTCGTCGGGCGTAATGCGGCCCGAAAGATTGCTGAAAACAGCCGCCTGGCGGGTGTGCGCGTCTATCATCGCCACCACGTCGTAGCCTTCCACTCCGTGTTTTTTAATAGACTCCACATCCTGCAGCTTTAGCCCGGCGGGAGCATCCTCCCCCGGCTGCGGAACGGAGCCCGGTTTGCATTGAGGACTGGAGAAAACGCAACAACGTTCTTTCTCTTTTTGGGAAATTCGTTTTTTAGTCATAAGCGGCCTCTAATACACCTTATTTATTATTCTACAATAGTTTCGCCCTTTTTTACTACCAACGCACCCTATATACAAACGGTTAAACCGGGGCTTTTTTGATATAATTTAAATGTATGCGTAAACAACTGCACCAATTTATGACGTCCAAACCTCTTATTTTCTCCGTGCTGGCGGGGCTGTTTTTGTTTATCATTTTGAGCGCTGTGTTTATGCGCTACATTTTTTCCGGGCTGCCGCCCGTGTATGAAATGGAAGAATATACCCCTTCCCTTACGACCAAAGTGTTTGACCGCAACAACAAGCTCATTCACGAATTTTCCATTGAAAAACGCAGCATGGTGCCGCTGGAGGAAATCCCCGTGGACCTGCAGAACGCCGTCGTGGCGATGGAAGACCGGGAATTTTTCTCCCACCCCGGTTTTTCGGTAAAGGGCATTTTGCGCGCGCTGCTGTACGATTTGATGACCGGCCAAGCCAAACAAGGCGCCTCCACCTTAACGCAGCAGCTTTCCCGCGGCGTGTTTTTAACGCAGGAAAAGAAAATCATCCGCAAAATACGCGAAATTATTTTAGCCATTCAAATTGAGCACCAGTTCAGCAAGCGCGAAATTCTGCAAATGTATTTGAACGAAATTTACCTGGGCAGCGGCGCCTACGGCGTAAAAGCCGCGGCCAAGAAATACTTTGATAAAGAACTGGAAGAACTCACCACCGGCGAGGCCGCCCTCATTGTGGGGTTAATCCCCGCGCCGGGCCGCTACAACCCCTTTGCCAACCCGGATTTATCCCGCCAGCGCCGCGACCTGGTGCTGGACGTAATGTACGAACAGAACTATATTACGAAGGAAGAACTGGACGCCGCCAAGCAGGAACCCCTGCCCGAAAAACCGCCCGTGCCGGAAGCCGCTCCGGGGCAGTATTTTATTGAACACATCCGCCGCATTTTGGAACCCAAATACGGGATGGACGTACTGTGGAAAGCGGGGCTGAACATTTACACCACCATAGACATTGACCAACAGGCCGTGGCCGAAAAAATTATGAACGAATACCTGCAGCAATACGACGAACAGGTAGCCAAAGGCCTGGGCATTGAAATTGACCCCAACGACACCGAGGCCGACCCGCAGGACCCCGAGGCCGAAAACGCCGAGCAACAGCCGGAAGAGGAAAAGGCGGACTATCCCCGCCTGCAAGGGGCCTTTATGGTGCGCGACGTGAAAACCGGCGCCGTGCGCGTGCTGGTGGGCGGACGCGGCTTTGACGAAAGCAAATTCAACCGCGCCACGCAAGCCAAACGCCAGCCGGGTTCTTCGTTCAAACCCTATGTGTGGATGGCCGCCCTGCAAAACGGCTACACGCCGGCCACCCTGGTGAAAGATTTGCCCACCATGTTCTATTACGACGGCAAAAACTGGCATACGTTTGACGAAAATTCCGATTTGTATTCCCTGGATTTAGCCAAACAATCCTTCATTTCCAGCAAAGATTTCAGCGTGTGGGTGCCGCAGAACTACGGCGGCCGCAACGAAGGCTGGATTACGCTGCGCAAAGGGTTGGAAAAATCCAAGAACTTAGTCGCCGTCAATTTGATTGACGCCATCGGCGTGCCGGCGGTAGTGCGCGTAGCGCGCAAAGCGGGCATTACGGCCGCCTTGCCGCGCGTGCCGGCCCTGGCTTTGGGCGTAAGCGTGGTGGCGATGGACGAACACCTGGCCGCGCTGACCACCTTTGCCAACGGCGGCATTCATACCGACAACTATTATATTGAACGCGTGGAAGACGCCAACGGCCGCGTGCTGGAACAGCATGTGCCGGTGGAAGAAGCGGCTTTCTCGCCGCAGGATTCGTATTTGTTAATTAATATGATGAAAGGCGTCGTCCAGCGCGGGAGCGGGGCGTATGTCTCGCGCCTGGGCCGCAACATCGCAGGCAAAACGGGCACCACGCAAAGCCACCGCGATATGTGGTTCGTGGGGATGACCCCCCGCACGGCGGCCGCCGCCTGGATGGGGTACGACGACGATTCCTCGCACGAAAACGGCGCCCGCTTTACCGGCAGCACGACCGCCCGCTGGTGGACGGCCATCATGCAGGAAATTTTAAAAGACGAACCGAACGAAGATTTTGCCGTACCGGAAGGCATTTCCTTTGCGTACATCAACCCGAACACGGGCAAGCTGGCCATGCCGACGGAACGCAATAAATTTTTGGAAGCGTTTATCACGGGCACGGAACCGCAAAGTTTCTAGTGTTTCCGTCTGCCGCGCGGTACGCGTGTGACGTATGACAGACAAACAAAACCCGTCTTTTACCCGATACTACGGCCTGCCCAACGGCGCCGCCAAGGCGTACTTTGTTTGCCAAAAATACCTCAATAACGGGCAAAATGCCCTGTTTGTTTCCTCCTCCGATACCGACGATTTTGACGACGCCGCGCACGAGTTTGCTCCGCGCGGCGCGCAAGTATTTCACCTGCCGGAAACCGACACGGGGCGGCTGAACGCGCTGTATGCGCTGCTGGCGCCGGCCTCGGGCCCGCGGCTGGTCAGCACGTCGTACGAAATGCTGTCCACCCCGCTGCCGGACCCGGAAGAATTTAAAAAACGTCTGTTCATCGTCCACCGCGGCGACACCATGCGCCGCCAGGAACTGCTGGACCGGCTGGAAAACGCCGGCTACACGCGCGAAGACTACGCCGAAACGCCCGGCCAATACGCCGCCCGCGGCAGCGTGGTGGACATTTTTTGCTTAAACCGCCCGGAACCGCTGCGCCTGTATTTTGCCGGCAACCGCGTGGACGTCATCAGCGCGTTTGACCTGGACACCCAAAACACCAAAGAGCATGTGGACGAAGCCGTCATCATCGCGCTGCGGTTTGACAAGACGCCCGCCGTCCTGACGGACTACGCGCCCCACTATCAATACATTTTTGACGAGCCCGACAAAGAGTTTGACCTTTCTTCCTATCCGGCCTGCGCCATTACTACCTTGTTGCCGTCGGCCGACGGCGTGGATTGTGGCCTAAAATCCAACATCGCTTTCAACGCCAATATGGCGCTATTGGACAAAGAAGTTTCTTCCTTGCAACAGCGGGATATGACGGTGAGCAGTTGTTGTTTGAACCGCGGCGAGCTGGACCGCATGACGGAGCTGGCGGCCGATTACCCGCACCTGAAAAAAGCGCTTTTCAAAATTTCCCCGCTCACCCAAGGCTTTTACAGCCCGGCCGACCATTTTGCCCTCATCACCAGCAACGAAATTTTAAACCGCCGCTACAACACGGCCACCGTCTTAAAACGCTTTGATGTGGAAGGCGCCAAACGCGTGCGCTTCAAAGAATTGCAGGCCGGCGATTACGTGGTCCACCAGGAGCACGGCATCGGCCGCTACCTGGGGCTGGAAGTGTTGGATAAAGAAGAAAACCCCACCGACTGCCTGATTATTGAGTACCGCCGCGGCAGCCGCCTGTACGTGCCGATGTACGACTTTAAAAAAGTGCAAAAATACATTGGTGCCGGCGGCAAACGCCCCACGCTTTCCGTGTTGGGCGGCGTGGCGTGGAAAGACGTCAAAAAACGCGTAAAGGAAGAAGCCCAAAAAGCCGCCAAAGAAATTTTGAAATTGGAAGCCCTGCGCCTGGCCTCCCCCGCACCCGAAGTGCCCGGGGACAGCCGCATTGAACAGGAATTTGCCGACTCCTTCCCGTACGTACTCACGCCGGGGCAGGAACAGGCCATCAAGGACACGTTGCACGATTTGGATTTGCCCAAACCGATGGACCGCGTGCTGGTGGGCGATGTGGGCTTTGGCAAGACGGAAGTAGCCATGCGGGCCGCGCTCAAGGTGGCGCTGTCGGGCAAGCAGGTGATGGTGCTCGTGCCCACCACCATTTTGGCCGACCAGCACTACAAAACGTTCACCAAGCGTATGGCCGGGTTCCCGGTCAACGTGCGAATGCTGTGCCGCTTCCAAACGCCCAAAGAACAAAAAGCCGTGATAGAAGAACTCAAAAACGGCGTGTGCGACATCATCATCGGCACCCACCGCCTGATGAGCAAAGATATAT
>CALUZE010000036.1 GCA_944325235.1 uncultured Elusimicrobiales bacterium
AAAAGAGCCGGGGGATGTGCCCGGCTCTTTTGTTCAGAACCGTTCGGGGGGTAAATCGAAAGGTTCTGGGGGATAAATCGTCGTTTCTATTGGGAAACGCTATAATTTAATGATACAACCTGCGCCCTAAAAATGCAAGATGTTAAACAAAAATTAAGGTTTAATTTAACATAATCTTTTTGAATTATTTTTATGTCGGGGCAGCAAAATTAAAAAAAAAATTAAAAATTTTCCCTCTTATTGGTTATAATATAGTAACCGGAGGAAGAAACCACATGAAAAAACTTGGACTCATTTTTGTTTTTGCATTGGCCGTCACTCCGCTTTGCGCGCAGGAAGCCCAAAGCCAAGACGACTACTACACAGGGTATGAAGGGCTGGTGTTGGGGGAACGCACGCCGCGTTCCGCCACGGACGCCATCGCCCAGCAAGCCACGCAGGTCCCGGGGGATATTTACCGCGGGGTGCTGTTTGGCGCCGAACAGAAAAAATATGAAGGCGATACGTTGGGCAACCGTCCGCGCCCCAAGACCAAATTCGTGTATGACACGTCCCTGGTCCGCGCGGTAAAAGTAAGCGATGAGGACCGCGTCCGCACGCTGATGTACGCCAACGTAGACGTGAACGAAAAGAACTACGCCGGCATCACGCCGCTGACCATTGCCGCCGAAAAAGGCAATATGAACATTATCAAAATGTTGGTGGAAGACGGCGCCTTGGTAAACGATAAATCCAGCTACGGCGTAACGCCGCTTATTTCGGCCGCCGCGGCGGGAAATATTGAAGCAGTGGCCTACCTGGTAGACCAAGGGGCGGACGTTACCGCCAAAGACGATTGGGGGAAAACTGCTTTGATTTATGCCTCCAGCACCGATAATCCGCAGTTAATTACCAATTTAATCAAGCTGGACAAAACGGCCGTCAACCTGCCGGATAATTCCGGCAATACGCCGCTTATTTTTGCCGCCCAGCAGGGGTTGAACAACAATATCAAAATCTTGCTCGCCAACGGCGCGGACGTAAATTACCGCAACCCGTCCACGGGTCTCTCGGCCCTCGCGGCCGCCGCGGCGGAAGGGCATACGGATACTATCCGCATGTTGGTCCGCACCGGCAAAGCGGACGTGAACATTGCCGATTTGTCCGGCCGCACGCCGATTTTCTACGCCGTGGAGCAAGACCAGCCGGAAGCCTTGCGCACGTTGCTTACGCTGGGCGCCGACCCGAATGCGCAGGATAACCAAGGCGTAACGGCCTTAATGCGCGCCTCGGCCAAAGGCCGCCAGGACTGCATAGACATTCTGCTGCGCCAAAAGAACATCAAAACCGATACCAAGGATTTTCAGGACCGCACCGCCCTCACTTACAGCGTGTACGCCGATGAATTGGGCCCGGCCCGGGCGCTTGTAAAAGCGGGTGCGGACATCAACGGGCGCGACAAATCCGGCAATACGCCGTTAATGAGCGCGGTAAAAGCCAAAAGCGATCGGATGGCCTTATACTTCATTCAGCAAGGGGCCGATTTAACCCCGGTCAACAACGCGGGGGACAACGTGTTCACGCTGACGGATGAATACTTGCCTAAATCCATGACGGCCAATGTGTTGGGCGTCAAAAAAGTATCGCTCCGCGAACAAGCGCTCCAAGTGCAGGCCCAAAAACAGGCCGAAGTGGAGCAACTCGAACAGCAGCTGGCCGAACAGGAAGCCGTAGTAAAACAACTGCAGCAACAGGCAGAAGAAGCGGCCCGCTCGCCGGAAGAAATGAAACTGCGCGCCAAGCTGGAAGAAGAATACCAGGCAAAAGTAGCCGAAGACCCGGAATTGGCCCGCTTGCAGCAGCAATTAGACGAAGCAAAAGCCAAAAAAGAAGCGGCTATGCAGGAAGCCATTGACCGCCAAGTGGCCGAACAATTTGGCCCCAAAGAAACCACTGCTCCGGCAGAACCTTCGGTCCTTGCCGAAGAAAAGGCCGAACAGGAAGCCAAAGCGGCAGCCAAATAAACATATTTAAAACGTGTTTTTACCGGGGCCCGCAAGGGCTCCGGTTTTTTTATGGGGCGACGCAATGCCCACAAAAAAGCCCCTTTAAAAAGGGGCTTTTGACATTACTGTGCGGGAAATTGTTTGCACCACGCTACAAACTTCCGCCAGCGTTCGTAAAGCTGCCGGGCTTGTGCGGGGGATATTTGCGGCGCAAACGCGTCCGTTTGGGGCGTCGGCCACGCGGCGCTTTCCGCGCCGGCCGCCAGCCGGGCGGCACCCAACACGGTGCTTTGCACGTCGTGCAACAAATGCATGGGCAGTTGCAATAAATCGGCCTGTTTTTGCACCAGCCACAACGACTGGGCCAAGCCGCCCGACACCCGCACCGGGGCGGAAACGGCCCATCCGTTCTGTTGCAAATACGCTACAATGTCCGTCAGCAAAAAAGCCACCCCTTGCAATACCCCTGCCACCCAATCGGGCCGGCGGGTGCGGGGGGATAAACCCGCCGCTACGGGCGAAAAAGTAAAATCCCAATACGGCGCCCCCAATCCGCCCAAAGCGGGCAAAAACCACACCGGCTGTTTGGCCTGGCGGCAGAGTTCATCCGTTTCGGCCGGGTCAAGCGTAATTCCCTGCGCACGCAGCCATTGCACGGCGCTGCCGGCGGCATTCACCGGTCCTTCCAGCAAAAATGCGCTTTTCCCGTCGGCATCGGACGCGGACAAAGACGTAAGCATTCCGGGCAGCAGGACGGGTTTTTCCGTCCCCGCGTGGTACAATAAAAACGCGCCCGTGCCATAATTAATGCACGCCTGGCCTTTGGCAAGCTGCATAAACGCCACCGAGGCTTGCTGGTCCCCGGTGCAAACCGTAATGGGAATTTTTACGCCGCGGTATTCGTACGTGCCGTAATCGGCCCGGCTGGGCAAAATGGCGGGAAGGCACGTTTCCGGCACGCCAAAGGCGCGGCAGAGCGTCGGGCTCCAAGATTGGGTATGAATATCAAATAAAAGCATTCTTTGGGCAAGCGTCGGGTCCACAGCGAAGGTTTGGCCTTTGGTTAAGTGCCAAATCAGGTGAGACGCCACCGGCGCCGCGCACAGCCGCCCGGCCTGCAGCGTCTCCGCCGCCTGCGGCACGTGGCGCAAACACCAGGCAATTTTGGGGGCGGAAAAATAGGGCGTTTTGTATAAGCCGGTCAGCGCGTGGACGTCCGCCTGGGAAATATCCGCCCGGTCGGCTTCGGCCGCGGCGCGGCCGTCCTCCCAGCTAAGCACCGGCGCCACGGCACGGCCGGTTTGTTTGTCCCACAGCACCACCGTGGACCGCTGCGACGTAACCGCCAGCGCTTTCACCCGCCGCGGGCCCACGTCATCCAGCAGGCCGTTTATGGCCTCCACCTGGCTGTCCAGCAGGGTTTGGGCCTCGTATTCCGATAACCCTTCCCCCGGCCGGTGGGGGGCCAAACGAATGGTGCGCTGCGCGAGGATAGCCCCGTCCGCCGCCACCGCAAACGCGCGGGAGCTGGACGTGCCCTGGTCCACCGCTACAATAAGGGGGTCATTTTCCATCTGTTTCCTCGTCCGGTTTATCAAAAGCCGGGTTATACCAGCGGTTGTTGTTGAGCAAATACGAAGCCGCTTTATCCAATGCCAGCAACTGCTGTTCGGCTTGGTTTACGTCAAAATCGTCCGTATAGGCAAGGGATGAAATCACCTTCCCGCCGCCGTGGCGGATTTCGCCTTTTTCCGTCACCAACCCTACGTTTAGCCCGTCCGACACCAGGGCCGTGCGGCCTCCGGGGACACTTTCAAACATATCGCGCCCGAAAGACGTGTACACGGGGTTGAGCCCCGTTAAACGGTACAGGGTGGGAATTAAATCCGTTTGCGAAACGATATGCTCCACCTGCTGCGGTTTTAACAGGCCGGGGGCGTAAATCACCAACGGGATGCGGAAGTGGTTTTTAAGCGTATCTTCCGCCGGACCGCCGGACGTATGGTCCGCCACGAACACAAAAATCGTGTCGTTTAGCCAGCCGTCTTCTTTGGCGCGTTTTAACAGTTCGCCAATGGACCAATCCGCAAACGACAGCGTGTTTAAAAAACCGTGTTCCCACGAGTCGTAGGGATATTTGTCAAACTGCGGCAGGGTAGACGTGAACGGCTCGTGCGTAATGCCGGTGAACAACATGCCCATAAAATGCGGTTTTGGGCGGTTTTTAATCTTGTCCGCCGCAAACATCATCAAGTCGTAATCGTAGCCGAAGGGAGCTTCCGCTTTGTACGGAAGCAGTTGGGGCATATCTTCCCAGCCGTAGCTTTCCTGCGCGCCCAGATACGAGGCCAACGCACACAGCCGATAGGAATCGCGGCTGGAGGTTTGGGCAAAAAAGGTATAGTAACCTGCTTCGCTAAAGTGGCGCGGCATGGTAGACAACGCCGCCAATTCCATTCCATAGCCAAAAGACGGTAGCCCCGGCACCCACGGCAGACCCGCAAACACGGAACCAAACCCCACAATGCTGCGCTGACCGGTGGCATAGGCGTTGGTAAACACGACGCCTTCCTTCAAAATTTGGTCAAACACCGGCGTCACCCCGAAGTTATGGTGGGATAATCCGTCTATATAATACGGGTGCCATCCTTCCAACAGCACAATCAGCACGTTATATTGCTTATCCGTTTCTTTGGTTGAGGTGCGCTGGCGCATCAACGGATAATTTTCATCCGGCCGGGTTTCATCCGGCGAGATAAACTGCTTGGCGGCCACTTGCACGGCCTGGTCCGGCGGGTAGGGATTTTTGACGTCCACCGTGCCCTTACGCCCCACCTGATAGGCCGTAAACACGCCGTTGAGCGTCAGCACGGAACCGGCGGGGGAAGACGTATAATTATACACGTCCGCCACGCCCAACGATTTGCCTCCGCCCAAATGCCCGCGGATGCCCAGTATGCACAACGCCACAATCACCAGCAGGCAGACGGCATTTTTAAGAATGCCCCACGAACGGGCCTGGTAGTGCTTGTCCGTATAGCGGGAAAACCCCCACACGGCTGTGCCAAACAACCCCAGCAGCAGCAAAAGCGGCAGCAAGGTTTGCGTGAACATATACGAAATGATAAAGCCCCAGTCGTTGGTCAACTGGATGATTTCTTCGGCAATGTGACGGCTTACTTTGGGGAAGTAGATTAAATCGCCGATTAAAAACCCCGCCATCACAATCCATTCCGCCAGCCACACGCTCGTCCAAAATTTCACCCAGCGGGGGGATTTAACGGGCCAGTTGAGCAAAAAAATCACCGGGCCCATAAAAAGCGCTATCACGGAGAAATCAAACCGAAGCCCGTTTATAAAAGCCGACGCGATTTCCGCCCCGGAAAGCGAGGCAAAAAAATCGCGGTTTAAGCAAAACAGCGCCAGGCGGGCCGCCGACAACAAAAGGGCAGCGGCCAAAATACAAAGCAAGGATAGTTTTACACGAAAGTCTTTTTTGTTCACAGCCATAAATTAGTCCGCCTTTTCAATATTTAGTTTGTCTTCCTCCGTTTTGCGGGCAAACGCCTGCAGTTGGGCTTTGGCTTGCGCCGGTACGGACGCATCCGTCAGCAGCCCGGCCACGGTGCTTTGGGTGGGAACCAACACCTTGGCCAGCAGTTTTAACGTGCGCAGCAATTCCACCACTTTTTCTTTATCGGTAAATTCCAGTTTTTCCACGCGCGCCAGCTCCGCCTTGAAATGCTTGCCGAAATGCCGCTCAAAATGGTTTTTGCGCATCAGCGCGATGATTTCCCGCTGCAGTTGCTTGGTTTCTTCCAACAGTTCGCCGCAACGGTCAATTTTGGCGCTTAACACATCCTGCTCGCTTTCGGGCGCCGCCACGGGGGCCGCCTGCTGCTGGGCCGCCGCGGCCGGATTGTAATCCTTGCCCGTAAACACGGGGCAGATGTTGCGGTAATCGCACCAGCGGCACTGGGTTTCGCCGGGGGTAGGGGCAAACTTGCCGGCGCGGATTTGATCCGCCACCTGCAAAACTCCCTGCCAAAAATCAAAAATTTCCTTATCCGGCACCCGCTCAAACGTCACTTCTTTTAGCGTGGGCAAATGGTAAAAGCTCAACTGCCCGACGCGCAGTTCCTTGACCGCCGGGTCCTGCTTTTGCACCAGGGCTTTAATAACGGGGGAATTTTCGGCCACTTTTTGGTACATATACAGCTGTTCCGGCGTGCTGGGCACGGCCTTGCCCGTTTTGTAATCCAAAATTTTAATTTTCCCGTCGCCCAAATAATCAATGCGGTCCAAAATGCTGATCAGGTTCAGCCCGTCCATATCCAGGGTGCTTTTCATTTCCACGGACAGCGGATGGGAAAACGCCGCGGCGTATTTGGCGTAATACGCTTCTATAATGCGGCGCCCTTCGGCGTAGCCGGCCAGCTCTTTTTCGGGCGAGGCATAGCCTTTTTGGTCAAACGAGGTTTTGTTCCAGTGTTTTTCAAAAAAATCCAGCGCCTGTGCCAGCGTGGGAAAAGCGGCATTGGCGGGGTTATAGATGTATTCCATCACTTCGTGCAGCGCGGAACCGAAAGCAAAATACGGCTTGGGCTGTTCCGGCAGCATATGGATGTAGCGGAATTTGTATTTTTGGGGGCATTCCTTATACATCCCCAGCTTGGAATAGGAAAACGATAAATTTTTAACCATTCTGATACTCCCGGTGCAAGTTCTTTTTATTTTACCATTTTGCACACGGAAAATCGGGCAAAAAAATCCCCGCCGAAGCGGGGAAATTTTTATTTGTGTCCGGTAAAGGTTTCGCCTTTGGGAATTTCTGCCGGTTTTGCTTGGGGACGTTTTATAAAACCCGCCGCCTTCGGCGCGTTGCTTTTGATGGTGACTTTAATTTGCAGCTTGTCACTTAAGTACGCATTGAATTCCGACTTCAGGCTGGTGGCAATTTTTTGCGCCAGCAATACCAGTGAATTCCTAAACAGCGAAGGATACTGCTGCAGCATATATACCACGTCAGACACGCACTGCGACGCTTCTTTGGACATCCGCACCAGATTGCGGGAAGCCGTCTTCATCTGTTTGCGGTAAAAGCGCTGCATTTCAAAACTGTTCTGTTCGTGCAGTTTTTTCTTGGCTTTAACAAACAGGTTGTACTGGGTGTTCATATCGGCATCCAAAGAATCCAAACGTTTCTTTAAGCCTTGCAGCACCAAGCCAAACGTATCGGGCAAACCTTCGTATTCGGGAATCGTATCCAGCCATTCGCGGTAAAAGCGGATGGTGATATGCGGATACTTTTTAGGGTCAGGCGAAATAGCCAGTAATCCCGGGATGGAAGAATCTTTCTTCGGCAAAAAGCGCGGATTCCGTTCGCGCAAAGCCGCATCGGCCCACTGGGCGTATTCTTTTTCCATTTGCGCCTGTAATTTGGCTAAATTTTCGGCAGACTGTTTTTTAAGTTGGTCCAGCACTTGCATACGCACGGCATCGGTGAAATTCTTTTCCAATAACACAGCAGCCACCTGTTGCGTATAGATTTGCTTAAAAGCATTTAGTGTTTCAGTCGTAAGGGCATAATTGGCCTTATACACTTTACTGGACAAGTTGGATGCAACCAGTTTTTTTGTCGGTTGCGTCAGTGCCTTAGCAACTGTTCCCGCTTTGTTGGCTTGGGCAAAGCCGGGAACAGACAGACAGAGCATTAACAGCAGGGCTAACAAGTTCTTCATAAGCATGCTCCTTTTTAGTTTTAGTCTTCTTTCTTTTATTTTCTTTTCTCTTCTTTTTTATATTTTTTTACTATACTATAATTCCCACTGATAAATCTAAAAAATTTAGGCCTATTTTTGAGGTTTTTTAGATTTTTTAGACCTATGTTTTTTATGGGTCTTTTATATTAGTGCTTTCGCAGGGGAAAACGGCTTTGAATGTTTCCCGTTTTTTTTGTAAAATAATGGGGTACCAAAACATTTTGCCCCCATAGCTCAATGGATAGAGCATCTGCCTTCTAAGCAGGGGATATAGGTTCGATTCCTATTGGGGGTACTTTTACGGGCCGGCAAAAACTGCCGGCCTGTTTTTATTCCGTCCTCCGGCCGAAGTGCTACAATATAATTCCTATGTCCGTGCGCAAAATTATTCATATAGATATGGACGCCTTTTTTGCCTCCGTGGAACAGCGCGACAATCCCGCCCTGCGCGGCAAGCCGATTGCCGTGGGCCATGCGGGCCCGCGCGGCGTGGTGGCCACCGCCAGCTACGAGGCGCGCCGTTTCGGCGTGCATTCCGCCATGGCGGCCGAACGCGCCAAAAAGCTCTGCCCGGACCTGATTTTCATCCCCGGGCGTATGCGCGTGTACAAACACATTTCCCGCACGATACGTTCCATTTTTCATCAATATACCGATTTGGTGGAACCTCTTTCCATTGATGAGGCTTTCCTGGACGTATCGCACCTGCCCTGCGCCACCGAGGCCGCCAAAGAAATCAAACAACTCATTTGGCAGCGCACCTGTTTGACGGCTTCGGCCGGGGTGTCGGTCAACAAAATGTTGGCCAAAATCGCTTCGGACTATCAAAAGCCCAACGGGCTGTTTGTCATTACGCCCAAAAACGTGGAGCGGTTTGTAGCGCAGCTGCCGATAGAAAAATTCTTTGGCATCGGCAAAGTGACCGCCGAAAAAATGCACCGCCTGGGCATCTACACCGGGGCGGACCTGCGCCAACGGACCGAGGAAGAACTGGTGCGGCATTTTGGCAAAGTGGGGCGGGCGTATTTCGGCTACGCCCGCGGCATAGACGACCGCCCCGTAGAGCCCAACCGCAAGCACGTATCCATCGGCGCGGAAACGACTTTTGCCGAAGATACGGCCGACCTGAACACCTTGCGCGCCGAACTGGCGCAAATGGCCGCCAAGGCCTGGCAACGCGCCGAAAAAATAAACTTTCTGGGCAAAACGGTCACGCTAAAACTGAAATTTGCCGATTTTAAACAAATCACCCGTTCGCAAACGTTTGCGGACGTTATTCCTTCGCAGCAGGCGTTTTTGGCCGCGGGGGAAAACCTGCTTGTGCATACGGACCTGCACCGCCAAAAAGTGCGCCTGATCGGGCTGACCCTTTCCAACCCGCCCGAACCGTCCGCCGCGGCCGGCCGCCAGCTGTGGTTTGATTTTTAGCGCGTTCCTCTTACGCGTAAGGAATTTGGTATAATAATTAAAAGGATTTTCATTTTGATAGGAGATGACTATGTCCACTAAACGCACTGTAAAATGCGAGTGTTCGCGACTTCAGCGGCACCGCTGCAAATTCCAGCCCGTGCTGCCTGCTATTCTTAAAAAAGGCCCCGCTTTCGTAAAACCGAAATTCGGCAAAGCCACCAAAAGCGTAGCCGACCAAGCCGCCGTCAAACGGATTTTCCCCAACACGTACGGCTTGCCGGAAGTGACCTTTGTAAAAGGCGCCAACTCCGCCGTGGCCAAAAAGGCCGTGCGCGTAGGCGTTGTACTTTCGGGCGGCCAAGCCCCGGGCGGGCATAACGTCATCGGCGGGCTGTTGGACGGCCTGAAAAAAGCCAACCCCAAGAACAAACTGTTCGGTTTCTTGGGCGGGCCCAGCGGCATCGTGGAAAACAAATGGGTGGAAATTACGCCCACGCTCATGAAAGACTACCGCAACACCGGCGGATTTGATTTAATCCAGTCCGGCCGCACCAAAATTGAAACCGACGAACAATTAAAAGCCGCCAAAGACAATTTGATTGCCAACAAAATGGACGCCTTGGTGGTGGTGGGGGGCGATGACTCCAACACCAACGCCTGCGTGATTGCCGAATACCTCAAACAACAAGGGGTGGACATCAGCGTCATCGGCGTACCCAAGACCATTGACGGCGACCTGAAAAACAAACAGATTGAAACCTCTTTCGGTTTTGATACCGCCACCAAAATTTACGCCGAACTCGTGGGCAACATCTGCCGCGACGTCAACTCCGCGCGCAAATACTGGCACTTTATCCGCCTGATGGGCAGAAGCGCCTCGCACATCACGCTGGAAGTGGCGTTTAAAACCCACCCCAACGCCGTGCTGATTGGCGAAGAAGTGCTGGCCAAAAAGATGACCCTCGGCCAAATCGTGGACAACCTGGCCCAGCTGATTGCCAAACGCGCCAAAGCGGGCAAGAACTACGGGGTCGTGCTGGTGCCGGAAGGTTTGATTGAATTTATC
>CALUZE010000037.1 GCA_944325235.1 uncultured Elusimicrobiales bacterium
TCGAGACCAAGTAGGCCGCTTAGAGTAATGGTTATCCCGGCCCGCAAGGGCCGACAGAATCCGGGGTATCGGCTGCCTCTTTTTTATCCGCCTGCACGGGCGGATTTTTTAATAGGTCCGGTCCTATTTCAAATTAGGTCTTTTGCTCCTGGCGCGCCGTTTGAAAAACGGTTACACTACACTTAGGAGGAATTCCCATGCAACGTACCATTCTTTTTTTATCCATTTTATCATTCGGGTTGATGCCGTCCGCCACTTATGCACAACCCAAAAACCCCAAACATTTGCTGCGTGCGGGGAAAGTATCTTTGCCTAAATTGCCCCGAACTAAAGGCAAAATCCTGAATTCTACAGACATCAAACCGCTTGCCTTTACCCCCAAGTATGCCATGCCTTCTACGGAGAACCGCCACTCCCCCTATCCTTCGCAGGCCCTTTCGTTCGTGCCTTCCAGCAAAGCACCGAAAAACACTGTTTTAAATATCAATATTTCCCGCTATATCCGCAGTCCGCTGCGCGCCATCAGCGCCAAAGAGCGGCTGCAATGGAAAGCCCTGCGCGAACGGCTGCTTGAATTATCGCGCGAAACGCCGCCCCACAACGCCAACAGAATTCCGCTTTATTTATTGCACAGTGTGCCGGAACAGACCTTAAATTATCTGCAAACCCGCTACAATAAATTGCTGCAATCCATTCAAAAGGCCCGGTCCTATATCGTGCCCAAAATTGTGTATGCCTCGTTGCCTGGAGAAGGCACCCAGATAAGCCCGCAGGAAACGAAACACATCACGACGGAAACCTCGGACATTTTGTACAAAATTAAATTGCTGCGCACCTCGCTGCCCGATGACCCTTTCCTGAAAAAACAGGAAGTATACTGGGGAACTGTTTTTGAAGGATTTAACCCGTTGTTAAAAGGGCTGATCGTAAAGAACGAACAGCTGCCCCGGACGGACCTAAGAAAGCTCGTCAAAAAAGAATTCAACCTGTTCAACCCGGACGGGACGGATTACCTGTTGCCCCGTTCGGAAACCCTCATCCGCGACCCGGATGACGTAGAAGAACTGGATTCCTACGCCTATGTACGTATGCAAATGCGTAACCCGCCCATCACCCAGGAAGCCGCCGCCGTAGAGCGCGAAAAACTGCTGGACCAAATTCCCAGCGGGCTGAGAATTGCGTTTATTAACGACGATACCCTCCCCCGTGTTAATTTTGAAGGCTGGGCCAAAAAGGGATACTTGGGCCGCGGGGCGACGCTGAAAGCCTTTAAAGACGGCGGACAATTTTTAAGCGAGTTGGAAAAAGGCGTGCCGTACGATTTGGTCATTACGGACCTGCTCGTCCCCGAAGGCGGTTTGGCCATGATGCCCCAATTGCGCCAAATGGCCCCGCACCTTACCGTCATTGCTTCCAGCAAGTACGACCGCGGAGAAGAAGATGAAGAAATGCTTTTTAAAGCCGGTATAGACGGATACCTGTGGTACAACACCAACCTCAACTCCGGCGCCTACGGGTATATTGAATATCTGCGCGCGATGAAAAACTATTACTACTACAAAAAGCTCTACGGTTGGAGGCGCTAACCCCTCTGGCATAAAAAACCCCGCTGCCTAGCAGCGGGGTTTTTAAATGGGTTACTTCGGTGTAGCAGCCGGCGGCGCAGGAGGCGTTTGCTGCGGAGCTGCGGCTGCGGCTCCGGCGGCGGGCGCTGCCGCCAAGGCCGGTTTGTGTTCGGACGGCACATTTCCGCCCGGAACCTGCGGAATGGTGAACCAGAAAACGGACCCCTGGCCCAACCCCGGGCTGACCACGCCGATTTCGCCCCCGTGGGCGTTGATGATTTCCTGGGCGATGGACAAGCCTAACCCCCACCCTTGTTTTTTGAGGGTACGGTCGTTATCGGACTGGTGAAATTTTTGGAAAATTTTGCTTTTTTCGCCGTGCAGCAGGCCGGGGCCGTTATCGGACACTTTAAACGTCAGCTGTCCGTTGAGCACGTAAAAGCGCGCTTCTATACATCCGCCCTGGGGCGAAAATTTAATGGCGTTGCCAATCAGATTGTTAATCACCTGCGAAATGCGAAACCGGTCCGCCACCACGGTTACGTCGGCCGGGTACTCGCACTTTTGCAGGAAAATCCCCTTCTTCTGCGCATTGACCGCTTGCAGGGCAATCACATCGTTTAACAGTGCATTAAAGTTAAAGGGTTGGGCGTCCATTTTAAACCGGCCGGATTCAATCATAGAAATATCCATCAAATCCGCCATCAGCATATTCATATTGTCGGTCGCTTTTAAAATGTTGTTTAAAGCGGTTTGGTCGTTGTTGCCGCCGCCCTGCGGGTTGTCCATCATCAGCACGGAAGTAAACCCCTGGATGGACGAAAGCGGCTGACGCAAATCGTGTGCGACGATGGACATAAACTTTGCGCGGATTTCGTTCAAGCGGTTCAGTTCCTGGTTGGACAGGCGCAGCTTTTCCACCATACTTTCCAGCACGTTTACCTTGCCCGACAGCTGCATTTGCAGGGTGGCAATCTGTTGCTGATAGTTATGTTCGGCCTTCATAATCGTCCGTTTCATTTTTTTAAGGACGAATTTTTTCGTAATCCAATAAGTGAGCAGCGACAGCACCGCCGCCGCCAACAGCGAATACGAAACCAAAATTTGCCAAAAACTCATACGCCCTCCTATTTGGTATGCAAAGGCACGCCCATGGTTTTTTCCAATTCGGCGCGGGGAATGCCCCCTTCCCGCAACAATACGGCTTGCGGGGCCGTCAAATCCACCACGCTGGAAGCCACCGGGCTCAGCGTGCCGCCCAAAAAGATATAGTTTACTTTCCCGTCAAATGTTTCCAACAAGGTTTTTTCATCCGTTATCACCGGCTGCCCGTGCAAGTTGGCGCTGGTGCAGGTCATCGGGTTTTGCATGTGGGCCAGAAGGCCGGTCAAAAACACATGGCCCGGCACGCGAATCCCCAGCCCGGTAAATCCGCGCGTAAGCGGTTTGCCGGCTTCGGTCGGCCGCAAAATAGCCGTCAACGCGCCCGGCCAATAAGCTCGGGCCAAGCGTTCGGCCCCCGATGTAAAGACCGCCACGCGGCGGGCTTGGTCCACCGTGCCGGTCAAAATTTGCAGCGGCGACGAGGCCGGCCGCTCTTTAATGCGGTAAATGGTTTGAATGGACTCTTCGCAAAAGGCCCCCGTGCCAATGCCATATACGGTATCGGTGGGCAGCACCGCCACGGCGCCTTCGTCCAAGGCGCGGGCCGCTTGCAGCACGGCCGCGGGCGTCATTTCGGTTATTTTAAAAATATGGGTCCGGCTCATTTTCTTTCTCCCGTTCCGGCTCGGCCGGACGGTCTATAATCAGTACAAATTCTCCCTGCACTTTGCTCTTTTTGCCCAGTTCGCGGGCCAGCCCCGCGGCCGTGCCGCGCAGCCATTCTTCGTACACTTTAGAAAGTTCCCGCGCCGCAATCACCGGGGTATCGTCCCCCAGCGTTTTGGCAATCAGTTCCAGCATTTTCACCACACGGTACGGGGATTCGTACACCACCACCGGGTGATTTAACGCATAGGCCGCCGCAATCAGCTTGGCGGCTTTGCCCGCCTTGCGCGGCAAAAAGCCCAAAAACGTAAACGCGCCGCCCGTAATGCCCGCCCCCGCCAAGGCACACGCCACCGCGCTGGGCCCCGGCAACGAGGAAACTTTTATTCCCGCTTCCACCGCTTCTTTCACGAGCCGCCACCCCGGGTCGGAAATGCACGGGGTGCCGCAGTCGGACACCAGGGCGCACGTTTTGCCGCCTTTGAGCGCTTCCAGACAGCGCGCCACGGAGCGGGGGTCGTTTTCGTTATAGCGGTAAGTCGGCTTGGAAATGCCAAAGTGCGAAAGCAAAATCTGGGTGCGGCGGGTATCTTCGCACAACACGGCATCGGCGGTTTTGAGCACTTCCAAAGCACGCAGGGTGATGTCCTGCAGGTTGCCAATCGGCGTAGGGACAATATAGAGCATATAGTAAAAGTATATAAAATAGCGACCGAACGCAACAGCCGCCTTTGGGCGCCGCCCGATAAAATACCCCCGATAGGTCCAAAAAAATCCCTACAACCGGGGTGTTATTTAGTAAAATAATAATTTGTTATTTATTCTAAAACACACAGAGGAAATTCGGAAAGAAATGTCTAAAATTCTGTCCAAAATTAAGCTCAACACGTTTGCCATTATTTTGTCTATTTTGGTAATCGTGGCCGCGCTGACGTGGATTGTCCCCTCCGGCGCTTATGACAAAATGGACGTAGACGGCCGCCAGGTCGTCGTCGCCGGTACGTATCACCCCGTTTCGGCCAATCCGCAAGGAATTTTTGATTTGTTAAAAGCCCCTATCCAGGGTTTTTCCAACACGGCGGAAGTGATTGTATTCCTGCTGGTCATCGGCGGCGTTCTGGCCGTAGTGGAAAAAACCGGCGCCATCGCGGCCGGCATTCAGGCCGCCAGCAACTTCTTTCAGCGCAAGCCGAATTTGCGCTTTTTGTTTATTCCGCTGGGGATTATCGTATTTTCGCTGTGTGGCGCAACCTTCGGCATGTGCGAAGAAGCGCTGATTTTTATTCCTATCTTTATTCCGCTGGCCCTTTCGCTGGGGTACGACTCCGCCCTCGGCACCGCCATTCCGTTCATCGGTGCGGGCGTAGGGTTCGCGGCCGCGTTTACCAACCCGTTTACGGTGGGCATTGCGCAGGGCATTGCGCAGGTGCCGCTCTATTCGGGCCTCGGGTACCGCTTTATTATTTGGATTATCTGCACGACTGTGGTCATTACGTGGCTGAGCGTGTACGCGCGCAAAATCCGCAAGGACCCGACCAAAAGCTTAACCTACGAGTTTGATATTGAAAAACGCAAAGAATTAAAACTCAACAAAGAAGAAACCCGCATGACCCGCCGCCAGAAATGGGTGTTAATCGCCTTCGGGCTG
Source organism: uncultured Elusimicrobiales bacterium (assembly GCA_944325235.1). Lineage (GTDB taxonomy): Bacteria > Elusimicrobiota > Elusimicrobia > Elusimicrobiales > Elusimicrobiaceae > Avelusimicrobium. The sequence continues at coordinate 4,984 of CALUZE010000037.1, forward strand.
GGGATGCTGACGCTGATTGCGGGCGTGCTCAAACCGCAGCTGTGCAGCATGATTAAAGGCATGTGGGGCATAGACCTGATGGAAATGCTTGACCTGGAAGCCAGCGGCTGGTATATTACCGAAATCGCCGCGCTGTTTTTGGGCGTGGGGTTTGTGTGCGGTTTCTTGGGCAAAATGAGCATGCAAAAATTTACCGATGCGTTTTTTGACGGCGTGCGCGGCATGGCGGAAATTGCCATGTTGCTCTGCTTTGCGCAGGCCATTGTTATCATTGCCAACAACGGCCATATTTTAGACACCATGCTTAACTGGATGTCGGCCGCCATCAGCAAGCTGCACCCGGTGTGTGCGTCGTGGGCGGCGATGGTGCTGCAAACCGTTATTGACTTTTTCATCCCCTCCGGCTCCGGCAAAGCCGTGCTGACCATGCCCATTTTGGCGCCGCTGGCCGACTTAATCGGCATTACGCGCCAGACGATGGTGCTGGCGTTCCAACTGGGCGGCAGCTGGATGAATATGGTCATTCCGACGGACCCCGTCACCATTGCGGCCATCGGCTTTGCGCGCATTGCGTACCCCAAATGGCTTAAATGGATGTTGCCGTTATTGATTGTGATGTACTTGTTGTCGTTCCTGCTGCTGATTCCGCCGTATTTGATGAAGTGGCAATAATTTTTTGCGTCCCGCCGCATTTTTGGGCAGAAAAGCCCTTGTTTGAGCCGGCGGGACGTTTTTATGCATAAATCGCACAAAAATACGCAGCACCTACAAGAGGAAAACAAAACTAAATGAAAAAAATGCTGTGCAACACCTATTTTTTGGTGTTCTCCATTATGGTGTTCGTGGCCGCACTGACGTGGATCGTCCCCTCCGGCCAATATGACCGGGTAGAAGCAGACGGCCGCACCTATGCGGTAGCCGGTTCCTATCACACCGTGGACAGAGCCCCCCAAGGCATCGGGGCCATTCTGTCCGCCCCCGTAGAAGGTTTCACCCAATGTGCGGAAATCATCGCGTTTATTTTGGTGGTCGGCGCGCTGTTTACGATTATTGAACGCACGGGCGCCATCAATACGATGATTAAGAAGGTCAGCTTCTTCTTTGCCAACAAACCGCGATACCAAAAGTGGTTCATTCCGGTATGTATGTTTTTGTTCTCGCTGTGCGGGGCTATGTTCGGAATGGAAGAAGAAACGCTGATTTTTATCCCTATTTTTATTCCGCTGGCCCTTTCGCTGGGGTATGACACGGTAGTCGGGATGTCCATTCCTTTCATCGGGGCGTTTACGGGTTTTTCGTCGGCGTTTGTCAACCCGTTTACGGTGGGCATTGCCCAAACCATTGCCCAACTGCCGATGTATTCCGGCTGGCAGTACCGCCTGGTGATTTGGTTTATTTTCACGTCCGTCGTGGCGGGGTTTTTCACCTGGTACGGCGAACGCGTGCGCAAAAATCCGACCAAAAGTTTAACCTATAAAATGGACCTGGAAAAACGCGCCGAGCTGAAAGTGATTAACGACGTGGTGGTGGACCAAACCTTCCACTTAACGCGCGCACACAAACTGGTGATCGGCTCGTTTTTGGCGGGGATGGTCATTCTGTTTTACGGCGTCATCCGCTACCAGTGGTATATGATTGAAATTGCCGCCGTGTTTTTGGGCGTGTCCATTGCCAGTGCATATTTCGGCAAACTGACGCTGGACCAAACGACCGACGCCATTATTGACGGCGCAAAATCCATGATCAGCGTGTGCATTTTGATGGCGCTGGCGCGCTCCATTGTGATTGTGGCCACCAACGGACACATTTTGGATACGTTCCTGCACGCCATGACCAAAAGCGTGGGCGGGCTGCACCCCATTTTGGCCTCGCAGGCGATGTTCGTCATCCAAACGATTTTGAACTTCTTTATCGCCTCCGGTTCCGGCCAGGCCGTGCTGACCATGCCCATTATGGTCCCGCTGGGGGACTTGGTAAACGTCTCGCGCCAGACCGTCATTTTGGCCTACCAGTTCGGCGAAGGCTGGGGCAACCCCATTATCCCCACCGCCCCCGTTACGATGGGTGCGTTGGCGTTGGCCGGGATATCGTACCCCACGTGGGTCAAGTGGTTTTTAAAGCTGGAGGTAATCCTGATTATTCTCTCCCTGCTGCTGCTGATACCCGCTTATTTTATTTGGTAAAATAAACCTAAGCCCCTTGGCCCGCCAAGGGGCTTTTTGAAATATGCTCAACGAACTGAAAACCGTTTCCTATTTCCACGCCGCGGACTGGGCGGTATTTTTTGCGGTACTGGCCGCCACCGCCGGCGCGGCCATTTACGGCAACCGCCGCCTGAAAAAGAAACAAGGTTCCAAACCTTCCGGCATATTGGACTACCTGCTGATGGGCCGGCAGTTGACGCTGCCCCTGTTTGTGGCTACGCTGGTGGCCACGTGGTACGGCGGTATTTTCGGCGTGAATGAAATCACCTTTAACTACGGCATTTACAATTTTGTAACGCAGGGCCTGTTTTGGTACGTAGCGTATTTGATTTTTGCGTTTTTTATCGCTCCCAAAGTCGCCCAATATCAATCCGTCACTCTGCCGGATTTAACCGAGCAGATGTTCGGGCCCAAATCGGCCAAAGTGGCGGCCGTGTTTACGTTTTTTTACATTACGCCGGTGGCGTACGTGCTGAGCCTGGGAATGTTTTTGCATATGGTGTTTGGCATCGGCGTGCTGCCCGGTATGGCGCTGGGCACGCTGTTTGCGGGACTGTACACGGCGTGGGGCGGGTTCCGCTCGGTGGTGTTTTCGGACCTGGTACAGTTTTTTGTGATGTGCAGCGCGGTGCTGCTGGTGGTTATATTTTCCGTGCACACGTTTGGCGGATTAGATTTTTTGAAAGCCCATTTGCCGGCCTCGCACTTTACGCTGACGGGCGGCAACTCCTGGCTCAACACACTGATTTGGGGATTTATCGCCTTGTCCACGCTCATTGACCCGAGCTTCTACCAACGCTGCTTCGCCGCCAAAAACCCGGACGTCGTAAAAAAAGGCGTTTTAATTTCCACCTTCATCTGGTTCTGCTTTGACTTGTGCACCACGGCGGGCTCGCTGTATGCGCGCGCGCTTTTGCCGCAGGCCCAGCCCGGGCAGGCGTATTTTTTCTACTCCATTCAGCTTTTGCCCGTCGGCTTGCGCGGATTTTTTGTGGCGGGGATTTTGGCCATTATTTTGTCCACGCTTAATTCGTTTTTGTTTATCGCGTCCAACACGCTCAGCTTTGACTTGTTGCGCACCCGGTTTAAAAACGTGGTGCTTTCCAACCGTATTGCCATTTTTGCCGTGGGCGTGTTAGCCATTGCGTTGGCGCACTTGCTGCACGGCAGTTTTAAAGAAATTTGGCTGGTGCTGGGGTCGTATTTTTCGGCGTGTTTATTGGTACCGATTTTGATGGGCTATTTGTCCCCGGGGCGCATCAGCGACAAACTGTTTGTGGGAGCGTCTTTGGCCAGCGCGGCCGCCATGACGGCGTGGCGCTTTATCCCCAAACACGAACTATTGCAAGCGCTGGACCCGTTTTACATTGGCGTAGCCACGGGGCTGATAATCCTGTTGTTCTGCCGCCGGCGGCGGGAGGAGGCGTATGTTACGCGCATTACTTATCGGTAACGGGCAAACCCCGCAGGCCGAGTTTTTAAAACCGCTCGCGCAGGCGGCCGATTGGGTGCTGGCCGCAGACGGCGGGGCCGACCGCGCACTGGCCGCGGGCGTAACGCCGGACGCCATCATCGGCGATTTGGATTCCGTTTCCGCCCGGGCCAAACAATGCGTCCGCCCGGAAAACCTTATTTTTGTGGACAACCAAAACAATACCGATTTGGAAAAAGCCCTGGACTTTCTGCTCGCCCGCGGGTGCAGGCACGTCACGCTGACGGGCTTTATGGGCGGGCGGCTGGACTTTACGCTGGGGAACTTTTTATCGGTCTTTCCGTACGCCAAAAAAATGCAGCTGACGTTTGCCGGCCCCGGCTGGAAAATCTACCCGGTGGAACACGCGCGGCGCTTTGCCTGCAAACCGGGAACGCGGGTGAGCTTAATCCCGCTGAAAACCTGCCGCGGCGTAACGATAAGCGGCCTAAAATATCCGCTTAAAAACGCTCTCTTGCCCTTTGGCAAAACCGGCCGCACGCTAAGCAACCAAACCACCGGCAAAGCGTTTACCGTATCCCTAAAAAGCGGATTTTTGTTTGTATACGCCGAAGAATAACCGCCATTTAAACAAATAAAACCCCGGAATAGCCGGGGTTTTATTTTGCAAAAATTTGTCTAGTTTTGCTCGGGCAGTTTGTTGTAGAGCTTTTGGGCTTCTTTAAAGGAGGAACTTGCCGCCTGCAAATACGGGCGGGCGTCTTCGTACCGGCCCAAAGCGTACAGCACCACGCCCAGATGGTAGGCAATTTCCGGGTTGGCCTGCACAATTTCCGGCGCCACGGCCGAAAGGATATCGGCTGCCTGCTGATATTTGCCCTGCTTAAAATACACCCAAGCCTGCGTGTCTATAAACGAATTGTCATCGGGGTACAGCGCCAGCGCGCGGGCAATATATTCCTGGGCGTCGTCCAGGCGGGTGTTGCGCTCGGCCAGCGAATAGGCATACAAGTTAAGCGCGGGCGCATGCTTGGGGTTTTGCTCCAGCAATACGTTTAATTGCTCGTCCAGTTCTTTATATTTTTTCAAACTGTCCAGCGTAAAGGCATATTGCAGGCGGGCCTCCTGATAAGCGGGATTCGTTTCCAGCAATTTTTTAAACACGTTGGCGGCTTTTTTGTATTCCCCGCGGTCGTTTAACGCCAGCGCATAGAAAAAAGCAATTTCCACATTTCCGTCAAATTTTTTGTAAGCTTGCTGAAGCGTATCCAAACTTTCTTCCGGTTGGTTGAGCTGCTGCAGGTAAAAACTGACCTGCAGCCATTTGCCGGCCGAACGGTCAAAATCGGACGAGTCCCGCAGGTACGCAATCGCGCGGGAAAAGTCCCCCCGCTGTTCGGACAGTTTGGCCAGAAAATAGGCGGAAGGCACGTCGCCGTTATCATCGGCCTTGGCTTTTAAAAAGTATTCTTCGGCTTTGGGCAAATCGTTGGCCAGCAAATACACCGACGCCATGCGCGACAGGGTACCCGCATTGGAGTAACCCATTTTTTCCAATTCTTCAAATTCGTGCAGCATCAAAAAATAC
>CALUZE010000038.1 GCA_944325235.1 uncultured Elusimicrobiales bacterium
CATTACGCGAAGAAACCAACTCAAGAGGACTTACCATGTTACCCAAAGCGTATGAACCGCAGGAAGTAGAACAAAAACTCGCGGACAAATGGCAAAAAGCCAAACTGTTCGCCGCCAAAGCCGATAAAACCAAAAAACCCTTTGTTATTGTTATCCCACCGCCCAACATTACGGGTGCCCTGCATATGGGGCACGCCTCCACCAACACCTTGCAGGATGTGTTAATCCGCGCCCACCGTATGTTTGGCGAAGACGCCTACTGGGTGCCGGGCACGGACCACGGCGGCATTGCCACCCAAAACGTGATTGAAAAGAAACTCGCCAAGGAACAGCACAAATCCCGCCACGACTTGGGGCGCGAAGCCTTTGTGCAGACCGTGTGGGATTGGTACCACGAATGCGGCAACGCCATTTTCAACCAGTTCCGCAAAATGGGCTGGAGCTTGGATTTATCCGACATTCGCTTTACGATGGACGAAAAACGCGCCAAAGCCGTATACGAATGCTTCCGCCAATGGTGGGACAAAAAATACATTTACCGCGGCAAACGCTTAATCAACTGGTGCGTGCGCTGTTCTACCGCCCTGTCCGATATTGAGGTGGAACACGAACAGCACGCCGGCAAATTGTGGTATCTGCGCTACAAAGGCGAAGACGGCTCGGACGGCATTGTGATTGCCACCACCCGCCCCGAAACCATCTACGCCGACGCCGCCATCGCCGTCAACCCCAAGGACGAACGCTACAAAAATATGGTGGGCAAAAAAGTCATCATCCCGCTCGCCAACCGCGCCATCCCGATTATTGCCGACGAAGCCGTAGAACTGGGCTTTGGTACCGGCGCCTTAAAAATCACCCCGGCGCACGACGCGACCGACTACGAAGTCGGCCAGCGCCACAACCTGCCCATTATGACGGTCATCAACGACAAGGGCAAGATGATTAACTGCCCCGAAAAATACCTGGGGATGGACCGCGAAGTCTGCCGCAAGGAAACCGTGAAAGATTTGGACGCCGCGGGTCTTTTGGTAAAAGAAGAAAAATACAACAACGCCGTTTCCACCTGCTACCGCTGCCACAGCGCCATTGAACCGTTTATGAGCGAGCAGTGGTTTGTGAAAATGGACGAACTGGCCAAACCCGCTATTGAAGCCGCCGAATCCGGCGCGCTGCAATTCCACCCGGCCAACTGGAAAAACCCGTTTGTAAACTGGCTGAAAAACATCCAGGATTGGTGCATTTCGCGCCAGATTTGGTGGGGGCACCGCATTCCGGTGTGGTACTGCCGCCACTGCAGCGCAAAAGGCCTCACTTTTGCCACCGACCAACAAGGGCACGAACAACTGACCAAAGTTTCGTTTGAAGACGGCGCCAAGCCGATTGTTTCGTACGACAAGCCGGAAAAATGCCCCATTTGCGGCGGGCACGATTTGGTGCAGGACCCTGATGTGCTGGATACGTGGTTCTCGTCTGCGTTGTGGCCGATGTCCGTCTTCGGCTGGCCCGAAAAAACCCCGGAAATGGAACACTTTTATCCCACCAGCGTCATGGTCACCGGGTACGAAATTTTGTACCTGTGGGTAGCCCGCATGGTAATGACCGGCCTGGCGTTCACCGGCAAGCTGCCGTTTAAAGACGTGTACTTAAACGGTATCGTGCGCGATAAACACGGGCAGAAAATGTCCAAATCCAAGGGCAACGTCATTGACCCCTTGGATATGACGGCCAAATACGGCACGGACGCGGTGCGCTTTTCGCTGCTTATGCAGGCGGTGCCCAGCAAGGATATTCCGTATTCCGAAGAAAGCATCACCGGGGCGCGCAACTTCTGCAACAAGCTCTACAACGCCTCCCGCTTTATTTTGATGAATATGGAAGGCATCCAAGGCCCGCTGCCTATGCCCACCGACATTACCGAACTGGCCGACAAGTGGATTTTGGACCGCTTTAACAACGCCATTAAAGTCGCGCGCGAAGGCATTTTAAAGTACAACCTCGCGCTGACGGCCAACACGCTGTACCACTTCCTGTGGGGCGACTTCTGCGACTGGTACGTGGAACTGGCCAAGCAGCGCTTCCAAACCGCCGAAAAAGAAAAAGTGATGGCGCTGTGCGTCAACATTCTCTACGGCACGTTAAAAGCGCTCCACCCGTTGATTCCGTTCATCACCGAGGAAATCGCTTCTTCCCTGCGCCCGTACGTAGGCGAAACCGAAGAATTCCTGCTCAACCAATCTTACCCGCAGGTCAACCCGGCCTGGGGGGATAAAGAAGCCGTGCGCAAAATGGAAATTATCCAGGGCGTCACGCGCGAAATCCGCACCATCCGCGCGCAGTTTAACGTGCCGCCGGGGCTCAAGATTTCCGCCGTGCTCACCGCCAAGGACGAAGCGGATCTGGCCGTTGTAAAAGAATACGAAGGCTACATCAAACTGATGGCCAAGGCCGACAAGCTGGACATCGGTGTGAACCTGGCCAAGCCCAAACAAACGGCCACGGCCGTGTTTGAAAACATCGCCATTTACGTTCCTTTAACGGGCTTAATTGACTTTGAAAAAGAAAGAAAACGCCTGGAAAAGGACCTCGCCGCCGCCAAAGCCAACATTGCTTCGCGCGAAGCGCGCCTGGCGCAGGAAAACTTTATCAAGCACGCGCCCAAAGAACAAATTGAAAAAACAAAAGCCGAATTAGCCGCCGCCAAGCTGGCTTTGGCGCAGGTAACGGCTTCGCTGGAGGATTTAGCCTAATGAACAAACTCCTTAAAACCGCCGCGCTGGCGGCCGCCGCGCTTTTGCCGCTGGCGGCTACGGCGCAGGATATGGATTGGAAATCCGTCACCCGCTACGATAAAGCCGAGGCCAAAAAACAACTGACCGAACGCTTTACCAAGTACGTCACGTACGACACCCAATCCAGCGACAAAACGGACAAAGTCCCCAGCACGCCCGGCCAAACCAAACTGGCCAAAGCGCTGGCCAAGGAGCTCAAAAAGAACGGCGCCAAAAACGTGCAGGTGGACAAGTATTCCATCGTCACAGCGGAAATTCCGGCAAACACCGCGGCCAACGCCCCGGTGATTGCCTTCCTGGCGCATATGGACACGGCGCTGGAAGCCTCCGGCAAGGACGTCAACCCCCAGGTACATACCAACTACCAGGGGGGCGATATCGTCATCAATGCCGAGCAAAACCTCCGCTTAACGCCGGCCAACTCCCCCCAGCTGGCGCGCGCCCGCGGGCACGACATCATCACCGCCTCGGGCAATACGCTTTTGGGGGCGGACGATAAAACCGGCGTAGCCATCATTATGACGCTGGTCCAGTTCCTCTACGACCACCCGGAAATGCAGCACGGGACGATTAAAATCGCCTTCACGCCGGATGAAGAAACCGGCGCCGGCGTGGAAAAATTTGACGTGGCTTCCTTCGGCGCCGATTACGCCTACACCGTAGACGGCGGCGACCTGGGGCAGCTGACCAACGAAACCTTCAACGCCAAGGCGTTCACCGCCGTGTTTGAAGGGATGCGCGCCGTCCACCCCGGCGAAGCGATGAACTCGGCTTTTTCGGATAACGTGCTGATGGCGTCGGACTTTCACACCCTGCTCCCCCGCCACCGCCGGCCCGAAACCACGGCGGACCGCCGCGGGTTCATTCTGGTGGACTCCATCACCACCCAGGGGGACCGCACCGAAGTGAAAGGCATCATTCGCGCTTTCTCGGACGAAGAAACGCAGGACCTCGTCAACGAAGTCACCCGGGCGTTCAACACCGTAAAAGGAATGAACTACAAAGGCAAAAATTTCGCCCTGACCATTACGGACCAATATAAAAATATGAAAGCAGTCCTGCCGGAACAAATGGTTTCGCTGGCGCAGCTGGCCATGCAAAGCGAAGACGTCACCCCCGTTTTGACGGCCGCGCGCGGCGGGACGGACGGGTCCACGCTTTCCTTTATGGGCCTGCCCACGCCGGACATTTTTGCCGGGCAGTACAACATCCACAGCACGCTGGAATATGCCGATGTGGACGTGATGGAAGCGTCCCTGCGCACGCTGCTGCGGCTAACGTCGCTGTGGAGTATGCAGCAAACGCAGCCGGCGGCCTCCGCCGAATAGTTTAAACGTCGTTTTCCCCGCCCGTCCCGTAAAGGACGGGCGTTTTAATGGCCTCACGGCAAGCCCGTCGCGGCCGGATTCAAGGCCTATTTAGAACCTGGGCCCTTTGGCCCTTGCGGAATTTTGCCACAGATTCATAAAATAAAATAGAAGTTACATCACAAAAGGAGCCCTTATGCAAATGAAAAAGTTATTTGCCGTACTGTCCGTATTTGTATTCGGTGCCTCGTTTGCAAGCCAAGCCTATGCAACCGTTGCCGCCCCTTATGAACGCACGTACGTGAAATCCTCCGTGCGGGAAAATATCGGCCGCCAAAACACCAAGCTGGCCGCCAAATACCGCGCTGCCATGTTAAACCGCTTTCTGCACTACACCACCTATGACAGCCAAAGCAGCGACGCGGTAGCCATCACGCCGGAACAAATTGAAACCGCCAAAAAATTATACGCGGAAATCCAAAAATTCGGGTTCAAAACCCTGCTGACCAAGAACTACTATATTTATGTGGAAATTCCTTCCAACGTAAATTGGAAGACCCCCACCCTGGGCTTTAGCTGCCACTACGACACCACCCCCGACATTTTAGGCAAAGGCATCAAGGCCCAAAAAATTGAAAAATACGACGGCAAACCGATTCAACTCAAAAACGGCCACGTGTTAAGCACCGAAACCGACCCGTATTTAAAACAGATGATCGGCAAAACCATCGTCACTTCCGACGGCACCACCATGCTCTCGGCCGACGATAAAGCCGGCGTATCCGTGCTGGTCACGCTGATCCAAACCCTGGCGGAAAATCCGTCCAAAAAGCACGGTAAAATCCAAGTGGTCATTACGCCCAACGAAGACGTGGGCCGCTCGGCCGATTTTATTGAAGAAACCCCCTACCACCCCGACATCGCCTTTGACTTTGACGGCGGCGTAAACGGGGAAGTGGTCGTGGGCAACTTTAACGCGGAAAAAGTGGTCTACAAAGTCCACGGCGTAAACGGGCACCAGTCCATGGCGGCCGAAAACGGCTACCGCAACGCCTGGAAACCCGCCTGCGAATTGGGTGCCGCCTGCGCCCAGGAACAATGGCTGCCCAACAACAGCACCGGCAAACAGGGCTATGTGGAACTGCACCATATGGATATGAGCGACAACCAGGTAAACGTAGCCGAGCTGGACTTCCGCCTGCGCGATTTTAACCAGCAGAACATTGAAAACTGGAAACAATACGCCGACAGCGTAGCCAACAAAATCAGCGACCAGTTTGGCGTGAAGATTGAACGCGAAGTCGTAAAACAATACGGCAACGTGGCCGAAAACATTCACCCGCAAGCCCGCCAAGTCGTGACCAACGCCCTTAAAAACGCCGGCGTAACTCCCAACTTTAAAGAAGAACGCGCGGGCACGACGGCCTCTATGTTGATGCTCAAGCTGGGCAACGGCGCTTACACGCTGTTCACGGGTCAGAACAACCCGCACGCGTTTACGGAATGGCTGAGCGAAGAAGATATGTACAAGGCTTTCCTCGTGGCGCTGAACTTGACTGACGAAGTCGTCATGATGAAATAAAGGCCTTTGCACCGTATGAAAATTTTAATCGCCACGGGCAATCCGCATAAGTTCCAGGAACTGATGGGCATCCTGCCGACCCAATTAAAAAACGGCACGCCCATTGAATATGTCAGCTTAAAGGACTTTAACGGACTTACTCTCCCGCCGGAAACGGGCAACACGCTGGAAGACAACGCCGAGATAAAAGCCGTTTACGCCGCGCGGGAAAGCGGGCTGCCCGCCGTATCGGACGATACGGGCCTGGAAGTGAAATTTTTGCACGGTGCCCCCGGCGTGCATACCGCCCGCTACGCAGGCGAACACGCCGACGCGGATGACAACAACCGCAAGCTTTTGGCCGCCTTGGAAGGGCAGCTCCTGCCCGCCCGGGCGGCTTGTTTCCGCACCGTGGCGTGCCTGGCCACCCCGCAAGGGCGCGTGCAAACGTTTGACGGCACGCTGGACGGATATATCGGCTTCGGCTACCGGGGCGAAAACGGCTTCGGTTATGATCCGATTTTCCTGGTAGGGAACACCCAAAAAACGTTGGCGGAACTGCCCGAACGGGAAAAGAACAAAATCAGCCACCGCGCCAAAGCGTTTAAAAAACTGGCAGACCACCTGGTACTGCTTAAAGACCGGAAATAATTTAGGACTCCTACAAATAAAAATCCCCCGGCTAAACCGGGGGATTTTTATGGGCTTAAAACAACGGGATTACAGCTCTATCACCAGCATAGCGGGCGTAATTAAATAGAACAAATTAATAAGCGCCCCCAAACTTAAAAACGGCCCGAAGGGAATGGCATCCCCGCCTTTTTTGCCTTTAAAAAGCATTAAAAACAGTGCGTAAATCAAACCGAAAAAGGACGCAAAGACAATCGTGGTAATCACGCCTTGCCAGCCAATCAACGCGCCCACGCCGCCCATCAGTTTCACGTCGCCGCCGCCCATGGCTTCCTTTTTAAACATCCACGTCCCGATCAGCGCAATGGCCAGCACGCCAAACAGCCCGACGGCCGCCCCGATCAAAGAGGATAATTCCTTCTGCCACCATACGCCGTCAAAATTCGGGTTCAGCCACGCAAACGCCAACCCCAGCACAATCAGCCCCAGCGAAAAGCGGTCCGGAATAATCATCAGTTCCAGGTCAATCACGGACAAGATAATCAGCGCATACACCGCCACAATCACCACAAACGCCCACGCGCTCAAACCAAAGCGCCACACGCACAGCCACGTCAGCACTGCAGTCAGCAGTTCCACCAGCGGGTACTGGATGGAAATCGGCTTTTTGCAATGGCGGCATTTGCCCAGCAAAAACAAATAGCTAAATACCGGGATATTGTCGTAGCATTTGATATGGGCGTTGCAATGCGGGCAGAAAGACGGCGGCCATACAATGGATTTATCCCGCGGAATGCGGTAAATGCAAACATTTAAAAAACTGCCGAAAAGCAAACCAAAAATAAAAGCAAAACACAAAATTAGCGTATCCATAATTCTCCTGCGGCCCCGCTGCGGGGCGTAAGATAAAAAACCCCCGCCCGAAAAGCGGGGGTAAGATTAATGGGTGTTCCAGGCTTTGCCGTAGCTGTCTTCTTTATCGGTGTTTACAAAGAAGTCGCCGTAGCGCGGGTCCGTCGGGTCGCTGACGTAGGCCCAGCCGCCGGTTTTGGTAAAGCACTGCTCGTAATTGCCGGTGGACACGTGGTCCGAAGGCGTAAAGCCCGGGATGGTGGCCTGCGGGATTTTTTCAATATACGTAGGCACCAGGCTGGATAGGTCGTCGGTGGGATAGGTGCCTTGGTGCTCGCCGTAATAGGCGGCAATGGCACTGCGCACTTTGACGAGCTGATGTTTGGTGCTGCCTTCCTGCGCTTTATGCACCAACATCAAAAATTTCGGCACGGTAAACCCCAACAACAAGGCAAACACCACTACCGTAATGAGAATTTCCGTCACCGTAAATCCTTTTTTCATAAGCACCTCATTTAAAGTTCAGCGCAATCAACGCAAACACCTTTGCGTCCCCCAGCGTATTTTTGATGCTGGAGTATTCGTTGGGCTGGTGCGCCAGTTCATCCAGCTTGGAGTACACCACCGCCGGATAACCGTAGTTGCGCAAATAAGCCCCCACCGTACCGCCGCCGACGCCCATGGTGCGGGGCGAATTTTTGTAGACGGCCTTTACGGCAGCCTGGGTGAGTTTCACAACGGAAGCATTTTTGTCCGTCGGTTTGGAGCAATCGCTCATCGGGGTTTCCACTTTAATTTTTACTTTAAACTGTTTTTCCACCGATTTGGCAATTTTGGCAATTTCGGCCACGACGGTTTCGTTCTTGTAGCACGGCAGTACGCGGCAATCCAAATAGAACACTTCCGTGCCCGGGATGGTGTTTACGTTGGGCACGTTCGGTTCGCGCTTGGTCGGTTCAAACGTGCTGGTGCTTTCCGGCGCGAAGAGTTTGTCCTTCTTATTGAATTTTTTGTACAAATCGTCCAGCTTCACCACCAAGTGGGCCGCCACGCGGTGGGCGTTAATGCCGGAGTGCGGGGTGGACGCATGCGTCTGCCGGCCTTGAACGGTAAATTTAACCCACAGCATATTTTTCTCGGCAATTTCCACCATCGTGCCTTGGGCATTTCCGCCGTCCGGCACCAGGAACGCGTCGTCTTTGCCGAAAATTTTTCTGTGTTTTTTCAAAATGGCGTCAATGCCGTACACACTGCCGATTTCTTCGTCCGCGTTGAGCAGCAGCGCATAGTTGCACGGCGGGCGAACGCCGCAATCCATCATCGCTTTTACCGCCAACAAGCCCGACACCAGGCCCTGCTGGTTGTCTTCCGAGCCGCGGCCGTAAATTTTGTCGCCTTTCACCACGGCTTTAAAGGGGTCCGTTTTCCACGCCGCCAAATCCCCCGGGGGCACCACGTCCATATGCGCCATTACCCACAGGGTTTTTTTGCGGTTTTCGCCGTAGTATTTGGCCACAATGTTGGGGCGCACGCCGTCTTGCGCTTTGGGGTCTTTGATGTTGATGACATACAGCTCATCAAATTTCATTTGTTTGAGTACAGACAGCAAATACGCCGCTTTGGCGTTTTCGCCCAAGCCTCCCTGATGCGGGGAAACCGCCGGGCAGGCGATCATATGCGTTTGCAAATCTATTACGGTTGGTTTATAAGAATCAATTGCTTTGAGTATTTCTTTTTCCATTTTTTCCTCCGTACGTCGGCTTAAATCGGATTGGGAACGTCTATAAATTCGGTCTGTACGTCAAACTGTTTGGCCACCAGCTGCATCAGCGCCAACACGCCGGGCTTTTCGGAATTGTAATGCCCCAGCGCAATGCAGTTGATGTGCCCTTCGCGGCACCATTCCTGCGCGGGTTCGTCCAGCACGCCGGTTACGTATACGTCCAATTTTTGGGCAATGGCCTGCGGCAGCATACTGTACGCTCCGCCGCTTACGATGCCAATGGTTTGCACCTCTTTGGGCCCATACGAAAGCACCTGCGCCGTAGCCCCGCAAAAGGCTTCCAGTGCCGATACCACTTCCGGCAGCGCCACCGGTTTCAACCGCCCGGAAAAGCCAATCAGCTCGCCGTGGTATTCGCCAAACGGCTGGGGCTGCTCGGCGTGCAGGGCGCGCATCAAACACGCATTGTGCCCCACCACCGGGTGCCGGTCCAACGGCAAATGATAGCCGGCCAAATTTAAATTATTTTTAAGCAGGAAAGCAATCCGTTCGCGGAACATACCCGTCAGCGGTTGCTCGTGCCCCCACAAAAGGCCGTGGTGCACCACAATCAAATCCGCTCCGGCCGCTTGAGCCTTGCGGAACAGTTCCAGCGAGGCCGACACGCCAAACACGATTTTTCCCACGCGCGGCGTGCCCGACACCTGCAAGCCGTTGTGGCTGGCATCGGCGATATGCGCGATGTTTAAGTAAGTATCCAAAAAACGGATGACGTCTTCGCAATTAACCATAGATTTATGTTATCATTTTATAAGGATGAAAAGAACCCTTTTTTTACTCGTTTTTCTCTTCTTATTTTGCGTTTCGGCCCGCGGCGAAGAAATTCCCACCGCGCCGTACCTGCCGGCCCAAAGCGGTTCTGAAGCCGCCAACGCCCCTATTACGGTGCAATTTCCGTACGAAAAAATGGAAGTTTCGCGCGGAGCGTCCAAGATTTTCATCTTCGGTCAAATCAACC
>CALUZE010000039.1 GCA_944325235.1 uncultured Elusimicrobiales bacterium
AATACACGGCCGAGCCGATGTTGCGTGCTTTTAAGAATGCCTGCAGCTCGTCGCGCTTTTCGGCGCGAATGGTGTAGACGTAGTAGGACTGCGCATACCCGGCGGGCGGCGTAGGCGGCAGCACCACCGGCACGCCGGCCAGGCCTTCCTCGTACAGGGCGGCGGCTCTGCGGCGTTTTTCGGTCCATTCTTCCAGGTGGGGGAGTTTGACGCGCAAAATAGCCGCCTGGATTTCGTCCATACGCAGGGTAGAGCCTTCCAAATCGTATTCATACGCTTTGCCCAAGGCGCGCCCGCTGTGGCGCAGGGAACGGCAGCGGTTGGCGATTTTGTCGTCGTTGGTGGTCACGCAGCCGGCGTCCCCGCAGGCCCCCAGATTTTTGCTGGGGTAGAAGCTGAAGCAGCCCGCGTCGCCAATGCCGCCCACCATCACGCCGTCGGCCATGGCCAGGTGCGCTTGGGCGCAGTCTTCAATCACTTTCAAATCGTGCTCGTTGGCCAGGTGCATTAAAGCGTCCATATTGGCGGGATAGCCGTAGAGGTGCACGGGCAGAATGGCTTTGGTTTTTTTGGTGATTTTGCGTTCGGCGTCTTTTACGTCCAGGTTATACGTGCGGGGGTCAATATCGGCAAACACAAATTTGGCGCCCGTGAGCGAAATGGACGACGTAGTGGCAATGAACGTAAACGGCGTGGTGATGACTTCGTCCCCGTCGCCGATGCCGGCCGCTTTTAAGGCAATTTGCAACGCGCTCGCGCCCGACGAGCAGGTAATGCAGTGCTTCACGCCGATTAAGGCGGCAAATTCTTCTTCAAATTTTTCGGTTTGCGGGCCGAGCAGCCACCGCATGGAGTTGAGCGCGTCCAAGGCGGCGCGGTTGATTTCTTCTTTTAAGCTGTCGTGTTGTTCTTTGAGGTTAAATAGCGGAATCGGTTGTAAGTCGTCGGTCATAAGCAAGCGTGGCTCCTGTGTTATTTAAACAAGCTGTGTACTTCGGGCATTTCCAACAGTTCTTTGGTAATGTTTTGGAAATCGTGCCCCGTAAACGTGGCAACCAAACTGACGTGAAAGCGGTTGTCCTGTTTGGAAACTTCACTTTTTAAAATGGTAACATTTTGTGCTTCAATCTGTTTGATGATTTTGTCCACCACTTTCCAACTGGGATCGCACGTGACGTAGAACGTGTCGTAGCGTTTGACAAATTCCATCAGGGTGAGCGTTTTGCGCACGCCCAGCTGCACCACCAAAATCGCGGCCGCGCACAAGGACGCCCAAAAATACTGCCCGTATCCGACGGCCATTCCGATGGCGGCCACCAGCCATACGCCGGCGGCGGTCGTCAGCCCGGAAATTTTATTTCCGTCGCGCAAAATGGACCCCGCACCGATGAAGCCCACGCCCGTTACCACCTGCGCGGCGATACGGCCCGGGTCTCCACCCTGCAGGCTCATAAATTCGGACAATACCGTAAACAACATAGCCCCCAAGCAGATTAAGCAGTTGGTGGCGAAGCCGGCCGGTTTATCGTGGTACTGGCGTTCCAGCCCCAAGGCGCCGCCCAGCACCAGCGCCAAAAAAACTTTAATCAAGATGTCGTCCATACCCTTATAATACAATAGACAATAAGATAAAGTAAACCACCATCAGCGCTAACCCCACCGGCAGCGCGGCGCGAGCCCATTCGCGGCTTTTAATGCCCAGTTTGGACGCACAAATGATGTTGGGGATGTTGCCCGGGATTAAGAGCCCGCCCGCCAAGATGAGCGACGCCAGCAAAAATACCAGCGTTTCTTTGGGCAAGGAGGGCATAATTTCAATGCTGGCCAGGGTGGCGTTATCCAGCACGGCGGAAAGAGAGTTAATCCAATACAGCGCGTATTTGGACAAATGCGTAATGGTGCGCGCAGCCAACGGCTTTAAGCCTTCGCCCAACAAAATCAGCGCGGCCACAAACATATACACTTTGCCGGCGCGCAGCCAAATTTGTTTGTATGGTTCGGCTTCGGTTTTGCCTTCGGGTTTGGCCGTCAGCGTTTGGGTACCCAGCCGCGCGGCCAACGCGCCAAACAGGACGAGCGCCGGTATAATCCATACGCCCATCAGCCGCAGCAGGAAAAAGAAATCCGCCTGATACGGTTCCCCTTTTAATTTAGCGATGACGATGGTGGAAAGCGGCTCGCCGATCGGCGTTAAAATGGCGCCAAAGCCGATGGCAAAACACGCATACACCGCCAGGCGCGTTTTTTGCTGGTCCGGCAAGTTGAGCAGTTTGATGATTTCCGCCGTGATGAGCGCGGCGATGATAGCGGTCAGCACGCTGGAAAAAAGCCCGATTAAAAACACCGTTACAAACAGCAGCGTTTTGGGTCCGGTTTTGGTTTCCACGGCGTGCACGGCGTGGGCCGTCCAGTGGCCAAAGCGTTTAAACAATACGCCCAGCACCAATACGGCCGCCGTAATGGCAATCGGTTCTTTGAGTGCTTCCAGCACCAGGTGCCCGCTCCACGCGCCCGAAATCGTCACCGCCAGCAAACCGCACACCAAAAGGAAGATTTCCAGTTCTTCTTCCACTTTATGGACGAGAAACGGCAGCGTCAGGGCTGCCAGTACAATCAAAGAAAGTAGCGTCATCGCTACGGCAGAAAGTTGTTGTTCCATACTTTATTGAACTCTTTTTGGATAGTTTAGAAAAGGTGTATTTTAGGTTATAAAAAACCCGCCGCCTCAAACGGGGCGTCGGGTTTTTAAAATACAAACGGTTAAAAGCGCGTACCGATTTTAAGCATGACGGACAAGTAATGGTAGCGGCTTTTGCCGAACGCGTCTTTAAATTCGCTGTCGGCTTCAATCAGGTTGTAGCGGCCTTCCACGCCGAAGATGACGGTTTCGTCCAAATCAAATTCCAAGCCTAAACCCAGCATCCAGGCCAAATCGGTGCTGTTGGTGGTCAGGTGGGAACCGTCGTCGTTTTTCTGGCGGGCGAACATATGCCCGACGCCCATCCCAAACGGGACGTACAAGCGGGTGGCTTGGGTCGGGAAGAAGTTCACGCGGCCGGTCACCAGCCCGGTGGCAATACCGGTGCGGTAGTAGGCGTCCTGCCCGCCGGAGGTAAACGTGTCGCCGTCGCCCATTTGGGCGTAGTTGCCGTCCAACCCCAGCGCAAAGTAGCGGGAGAGGTTGCGGGTGAATCCCAGGCCCACGGTCCAGCCCGTGCCGCCCAGGTCTACCGGCTGCCCGTTATGCACCCAGTCATCCTGCGGCAAGGTCATACCCCCGTACAATTCCACGCGGGTGGTGTTTTTGCGCAGGCCGTATTCCTGCAAGCCGTAGTAATCGTAATATTCTTCGGCTACGGCCGGCACGGAAAGAAACAACGCGCACAGCAAAAGTAATTTTTTCATAAGGCTCCTTTGGTGCAGCAGATTACGTATAAAGATTACTTATATTGTAAAAATTTTACAACCCTTTTACAATACAAAGTTCGCCCTGCGGATTTTGAAACGCGCCCGAGGCGTTGTCGGCCACCACGCGGTCCCACTGGCCGCGGATGCGCAAAATCTGCTCGGCAATGTCGCGCACGGCCGCGTGACCGCCGTGCAGCGGGGACGTGTACAGCGCCACTTGCTTGGCTTCGGGCACGCTGTTGGCCACCGCCAGCGGCAGCCCGACCCGCTGCAAGAGGCCCACGTCTATCAAATCGTCGCCGATGAACGCAATTTCCTCCGGGCGGATGCCGGTTTTGGTCAGCAAATAGTCCAGCACGCGGTGCTTAACGGACGTATTGTAAAACAAGTAACGCATACCCAGTTGTTTGGCCCAAAATTCCAGCGTGTTGCTGGCGCCTTTGGACACGATACCCGTTTGCAGCCCGCAGTAGGCCAGGTACAACAGGCCCATGCCGTCTAAGGATTCAAAATTTTTGATTTCCCGCGTTACGCCCTGGGCGTCGGTAAAAAAGCTAAGCGTTCCGTCGGTCATTACGCCGTCCACGTCCGTTAGCAGCAGTTTTATTTCGCGCGCTTTTTGGATAAAAAGCGGATTGAGGGGCAAAGTAGTCATATTTTCTTTATTATACTTTTATTTTTCCCGGCCTAAAAATTATATAATTATCGTATGAGAAAATTCATCCATTTGGCGCTCGTGTGCCTGCTGGGTTTTTGGGGCTGTACGCCCAAAACCGTCATCAGCCAGACGTATGACTTTAACCAAATGAACCGCATCGGGGTGATGGGGTTTTCCAACTCTTGGCCGGCTATGCAAGGGGTGGAAAATCTGTTTGCCAAGTATTTGATTGATGCCGGTTACAAAGTGGTGGAACGCGCCCAATTGGAAAGTGTTTTAAAAGAGCATAATATTGCGGTTTCGGGCTATTTGTCGCCGGAGACGACGCGCGAAATCGGCCGGATTTTGGGGGTGGACGTATTGCTTATCGGCGAGGTAAGCTCCTATACGCCGGCCCGCACCGAACTGGCCATGACGGCCACCCGCCGCACGGAAACCCGCCCGGTGTATACGCAGGACGTGATGAAACTGCCCGACGGCAGCTATGTGGGCTATACCCGCCAGGTGGGGATGCAGTATGCACACTCCACCGACGTGCGCCCGACCGAATATACCATCAACGCGCAGGTGGGCATTATTGCCAAACTGGTGGATGTGGAAACGGCCGAAATCGTGTGGATCGGGGCGGATGAAGCGTCTTCGGCCAGCGCGTTGGACGCGGCGGATTATATTGCCCGCGCGCTCGTAAAAAGTTTTACAAAAGAGTTAACCAAACTCCAGGAAAAGAAATAATGTATTCCCGCCCGTCGTTTGCCGAACAATCGGCCGCTGTGTTGTTTAAAGCGTTTTTCACGTTGATGAAAACGCTGTTTATCCTGCTGGTGCTGACGGTGGGAGCGTTGGTGGCGGGGCAAAGCGCGGTGGCGCCGGTCAGCCTGCGGCTGCTTACGTCGTACGGGATGGAATATGCCGTGGCCACGCTCAAGCCGTACCGCCATTTTTTCCCGGAGCCGTACTTAATTGATTTAGAAAATAAATAACCGAGGTTTCTATGTTAGACATTAAATATATCGTTGCACATCCTGAAGAAGTAAAAAAACGGCTTTCGCTGCGCAAACCGGAACTGGCCGCCCAGATAGACGGCGTGTTGGAAAAATACTCCGCTTACAAAACCGTTTTGGCCCGTGTGGAAGAATTGCGCGCCAAACGCAACGAGATGTCTAAATCCATCGGCAAAATTAAAAAAGAACAAGGCGACGATGCCGCCAAAGAAGCCATGGCCGAAGTGGGCAAGCTCAAAGAAGAAATGGCCGTGAAAGAAGCCGAGCTGGACCCGCTTAAAAAAGAAATCAACGATTTGCTCTTAAGCATTCCGAACCTGCCCAACGAACATATTCCGGTGGGCGTGTCGGACGCGGACAACCCGGAATATTTGCCTTGCACCACGCCGTTGCCGAAATTTGATTTTAAACCGCTGGACCACCAGGCGGTTGGCGAAAAACTGGGCATTTTGGATTTTGAAGCCGCGGCCGCGTTGTCCGGCAGCCGTTTTGCCTTGTTTAAAGGCGACGGCGCCCGCCTGGAACGCGCCATCATCTCGTTTATGCTGGATATGCACGCCAAAAAAGGCTACACGGAAGTCTTGCCTCCCGTTATCGTAAACGAAGATATTTTAATCGGTACCGGCCAGTTGCCCAAATTCCGCGAAGATATGTACGAATTGGTGGGCGAACCGAAACAATTTTTGATTTCCACCGCCGAAATTCCGCTGACAAACTTGAACCGCATTCGCGTCATCCCGGAAGCGGAACTGCCCATTAAACTCACGGCCTATTCGTCGTGCTTCCGCAAGGAATCGGGCACGTATGGCAAAGATACCCGCGGCTTAATCCGCAACCACCAGTTTGACAAAGTGGAACTGGTGATGCTTTCCAAGCCGGAACATTCCTACCAGATGTTGGAAATTATGGTTTCCGACGCGCAGGAAATTTTGAAAGAACTGGGTATCCCGTACCACGTGGTGGAACTGTGCAGCGGGGACATTGGTTTCTCGTCGGCCAAGACGTACGATATTGAAGTCTGGATGCCGAGCGAAAACCGCTTCCGCGAGATTTCTTCCTGCTCCAACTGCCTGGACTTCCAGGCCCGCCGCATGGGGCTGCGCTACAAAAACGCCCAAGGCAAGCTGGAATACGTCCACACCTTAAACGGCAGCGGGCTGGCCGTAGGCCGCACCTTCGCCGCCATTTTGGAAAACTTCCAGCAGGCGGACGGGTCCGTCATCATCCCGCCGGCGTTGCGCCCGTATTTCGGCAAAGACAAAATTGAGGCCAAAAAATAATGAAGCGCCTGCTTCGTTTGGCCGCCGCGTGCTTGTGGGCGCTGGCGGCCGTGCCGGCCGCGGCGGAGCTGACGCTCCCGCCGGACGTGATGCAGCACGCCACGGAAGGCATCAACGGCGTGTACAGCCTGGATTTTGATACCGCCCAAAAAAACATTGAATGGGTGTTTGCCCACTACCCGGATCATCCGTTTGCGCACTTTGGCAACGCGATGATTGCCTGGAGCCGCTACGAGTACGAATACGAACTCAGCGATGACCGCCAGCGCAAAGTGTTTGAACAAATTTTGGACGACTCCATTGACGGCATTAAACGCTGGATGAAGCAAAACCCCAACGATACCAACGCTTATATGGGCATTGGGGCACTGTACGGCCTGCGCGCGATGTTCAGCATGCGCAACCGCAGTTGGGTGACGGCGTATTTTTCGGGCCGCAAAGCCATCAAAAATTTGGAAACGGCTTTGGAGTTGGACCCCACCTATTACGACGCATATTTCGGCCTGGGCATTTATCAGTACTATGCGGGCACGCTGCCGTCCGTCATCAAAATTTTGGCCAAAATCGTGGCCATTAAAGGGGACCCGGACGAAGGCGTCAAACAGCTGAATTTATCGCGCGAAAAAGCACACTTCACGGGCGACAGTTCCAAACTGATTTTAATTGAAATCCAAAACACGCGCGGCAGCAAATACTACGACCCGCAAAAATCGCTGGAATATATCCGCCAGCTGCGCGCCAAATATCCCAAAAACCCGCTGATGCACTACGTGGAAATCATCTGCCTGTACGAAACCGGCCACTACGATGAAGTTTCCGCGCAAGCCGAGCAGTTTTTAAAATTAATCGGCAAAGACCCGTTTTATAAGGATATTTATCTCTCCCGCGCCTACACGGCGTTGGGCACCGTGCAAATGGCCAAAGGCAACTGGCAGCAGGCGCGCGAGTTGTTTGAACAAGGCCACGCCGCCATTCAAAACCAGGAACCCAGCCGCTGGGGCGTGTGGAACGAACTGCGCCTGGGCGAAGTGTACGACGTGCTGGGCGAGCGCGAAAAAGCCGTCAAGCAGTACCGCTATGTATTGTCGTTTGACGACAAATGGGGCTTTGACGACGCCGCTAAAGCGTTGTTAAAAACGCCGTATGCCGTGCCGTCCGTTGGGGACGTAGGGCCGTTGCCGCCGCAGTGATTTAAAAATCCGTTGCCCGCCAGTTTGGTCATGCGGGGCAACCGCGTGTAAGCGTTTCCCGACTCTTTTTATCTCCCGCGTTTTAGACGCGGGATTTTTATGCTCAAAATTGGTATGACATAGCTATTAAGAAAAATTCCTAGGAGGGAATATGAAAAAACTGATGTTCCTGGCCGTTTTAGTCAGTTTGCTTAGTGCGTGGCCCGCGTACCTGCTGGCGCAGGGGCTGCAAAAAGGCGACCAACTGGTATCGGTGTTTGTCGGTGCCGGCGGGGCGACGAACGACACCCACCTGCCGTGGGATTTAACGGACGATACCAGCTTTGCCTTGGGCAAAACGCGTGATTTGGGGTGGGGTGATGAAAGCGTGGCTTTCGGGGCGCAATACCTGTATGCCGTCAGCCCGTACTGGGCGTTTGGCGCGGAGTATAACGCCAATTTGTTTGACGGAGCGACCGATGAATTGAACGCCTGGGGCGGCTCCGGCCAGCATATGAAGGCGGAAGTGGACCAGGATATGGACGTCCACAACGTAATGGCCGCCGGCCGTTTTACGCTCAACCCGCAAGCCGCGTGGCGCGGGGATTGCGTTTGCCAAAAGCACCATTAAAAACAGCTTTTGGGAGCAAAACGGCGGGGCGACGACGTATACGGACAGCCGCCTGTCTGCCAGCAGCCGCGCGTTTACGTATTACATTGGTTTGGGGCTGGAGCACCGCTTGGCCGGGGCGTGGCTGTGGGGGATGGAAGGAAGATACCAAAGTTTCCGCTTTGACTACGACGAATTTGCCTCCGGTCTGGGCAGCGAAAACCTGCACTACGTAACGGCGATGTTCAAACTGTCGTACGTGTTTTAAACCCGGCTGGTTTATAACGCCCCGCCCGTAAACGGCGGGGCTTTTTTATGGCCTAAAAAACCGCTCCGGGTACGAAGCCGGAGCGGGCGGAATTAGCGGGCGGAAAGCCACAAAAAACCCGCTCCAAAAGAGCGGGTGAAAAGTTATTTTTTCTTTTGGTCCTTCAGCGCCAGGTAACCCATCAGCCGGTAGATTAACTTGGAAACGTTAAACTCCGTGATGACGTCCGCCTTGCGTTGGCAGGCTTCCACTACGTCCACGGCTACGATGTTTTTATGCTTGATGACTTCGCGGAACAGGTCCAGCGCTTCATACCACATAAAACCACCGGGCTGCGGGGTGCCCGTAGCGGGGATGACGGAGGGGTCAAAGCCGTCCACGTCAATGGTAATGTAGACGGTGTCCGTCAGTTTTTTAAGCACTTGCGGGATGAGCTTTTTAATATCCCGGTTTTCGTGCATCAAAAACGTGGTCACTTTGCCGGCATTGCAGTATTGCTTTTCTTCGCTGGCCACACTGCGGATGCCCACCTGCACCACCGGCACCTGGCGGGAGGCCGGATACAGCGCGCACGCGTGGCTTTTGGGCGTACCTTCAAAGGTTTCGCGCAAATCGGCGTGAGCGTCAAAATGCAGGATGCTCAAATTTTTATATTTATCAATGTAAGGCTGCGCCAGCGCCTGCGTGACGGTGTGTTCACCGCCGATGTAAAACGGAATGGCTTTGTATTGCATCAGGTTGCGCACGGTTTTATCAATGTTCTTAAAAACCGTGTTGGTGGACCCTTTGCAATTGACGGCAGGCTGCGTGTTGATGCCCAGTTCCCAGGTTTCGGTTTTGGTTTCTTCATCCCAAAGTTCAATCTGGGTGGAGGCTTCAATCACGGCGGCGGGGCCTTTGGCGGTGCCGTGCCCGTAGCAGACCGTTTTTTCAAACGGCACGGGCACTACCACGAATTTACAAAGGGGCAGAGAGCTGTATTGGCTCTCTAGCCCCATAAACTTATCGGTTTGTACGTTATCGCTCACAATGGTACCGGAGTTATTTTACAAACACAGCCGCAGCCACGACGGTGGTCCAAAGACCTTCCACGCAGATGGCGGACTGGGT
>CALUZE010000040.1 GCA_944325235.1 uncultured Elusimicrobiales bacterium
CGTTAAGCACCATTATCATCGGATTTTTGGCCATTGTGCTTACGGCGCTGACGGTGGCCAAAGAGTGGGAAAACGGCTCCATGGAGCTGCTGCTGTCTACCCCGGTGCGCCCGGCGGAAATTGTGCTGGGCAAGCTGGTGCCGTATTTCCTGCTGACGTTTTTTGACGTGCTGGTGGTGTTTGTGCTGGCGGTGTACGTGTTCCGCATTCCGTTTTTGGGGAGCTTTTTGTTCTATATGGCGGCGTGCTGGGTGTACATCACGGGGGCGCTGGCGCTGGGGTTGGTCATTTCCGTCGTCACCCGCCAGCAGCAGGCGGCCATTCAGTTTGCGTTTGCGGTGGGACTATTGCCGTCGTTTATTTTCTCGGGGTTCATTTTCCCCATTGAAAATATGCCCGTGTTCTTCCAATATTTTACGGCGCTGTTCCCGCAGCGGTGGTTTTTGCTTATCAGCCGGACGGTGTTTTTAAGCGACGCCGCCCCGATGACCCTGGCCACGGCGTTTGGCGCCATCGGCTTGTTTGCGGCGGCGATGATTTTGCTGGCCGTGCATAAATTTAAAACGGATGTGGAACCATGAAACTGCGCGCACGCACCTTGAAAGGCTTTTTTGTAAAAGAGATTATTCAGATCCTGCGGGACCCGAAGATGATTTTTGCCATTTTCTTCATTCCCGTTATGCAGACCATTATGTTCGGCCTGGCGTTGACCAGCGAAGTGAAAAACATCAAATTTGTGGTCGTTTCCAAGCCGGGCAAACTGGCCCAGGAAATTGAAAACCGCGCTTTGGCTTCGGGCTGGTTTACCCGCGTGGAAGGAATCAACGGCGCCCAGGTGGAAGACCCGGAAGCGCTGATTGCTTCCCACCGGGCCGAAGCCGTGCTGGTGGCCCCGCCCGAAGGGTTTGAAAAAGCCCTGGAACGCGGCAACCAGTCCATCCAACTGCTGTTGAACGCCACCAACGCCCAGCGCGCCCAGCAGGTAAACGGCTACGTGCAGCAAATCGTGGCCGAGGTGGCCCGCGCCAACGGATACAGCGTGGGCGGCGGGCTGATTGATTTGGATATGCGGGTGCTGTTTAACCACTATATGGACACAACGTCGTATATGGTGCCGGCGCTGCTGGTGATGTCCACCTTCATCGTGTTGCTGGTAGTGGGGGGGATGGCCATCGCCAAGGAAAAAGAAACCGGCACGATGGAAAAGTTAATCGTGTCCCCCTGCAGCGTGGAAGAAATTATGCTGGGCAAAACGCTGCCGTATTTCGTCATCGGGCTGTGCATTGTGGGGCTGATTTTATTTATCGGCGTGGCGGGGTTTGGCATTCCGTTCCGCGGCAGTTTGTGGCAGATTACGGTCAACTCCGTGCTGTTTGCCGTGTCCGCCCTGGCGTGCGCGCTGCTTATCAGCACGGTGGTGCATACGCAGCAGCAGGCCATGATGGCCAGCGTGTTGTATTTGATGCCGGCCATTTTGCTGTCCGGGGTGTTTTTCCCGGTGGCCAACATTCCGCCCGTGTTCCGCTGGATGTGCTATTTGAACCCGATGACGTACTCCGTGGTCAACTTCCGCGCCATTATCCTAAAGGGGGGCGACGCGGCCTTCTTTTGGCAAAACTGCCTGTGGCTAGCGCTTATTTCCGCCGTATTGTGCGCGGCGGCCTACAAGAACTTCAAATCCAAACTCAACTGACCCCCTTGCGCGCGCGTGCAGGAGCGGGGATAAATTAGTAAAATGATAGGGTATGGAAGTAATTGTATATATACCCATTTTATTTTTCTCCATTGTGCTGCATGAATTTGCACACGGCCTGGCAGCGTACCGCCTGGGGGATGATACCGCTTACCTCAGCGGGCGCCTGACGCTCAACCCCTTGCACCATGTGGACCCGATTGGCACGCTGGCCGTGCCGGCCTTCTGCTGGCTGGTGGGGCTGCCGCTGTTCGGCTGGGCCAAGCCGGTGCCGATAAACCCGCTGCGGATGCCTTCGCCCCGCCGGGATATGGGCAAGGTGGCGTTTGCGGGGCCGGCGGTGAACCTGCTGCTGGCGGTGCTGTGCGTGCTGGTGATGAAAATTTTTCTTGTAATGCAAACCTCTTTTTCGCTCCGGACGCTGGAACAGCTGTTTAATTTCTTGCAGTATGCGATGTTTATTAATATCTTTTTGGCGGTTTTTAACTTAATCCCCATCCCGCCGCTGGATGGGGGGCGCATTGTGACGGCACTTCTCCCTATACGGGCGGCGCTAAAGTATGATGCGTTCTTCGGCCGGTACGGCATGTATGTGGTGCTGGTGCTGATTTTAACCGGCGGCGTGAAATATATTTTGCTCCCTCCTACGATGCTGTTGGTGGGGGCTTTTTCCAAATTTTTAATGTAATAACGAGGTAATTTATGCAAACTGACAAAATTGTACTTTCCGGTATGCGCCCCACGGGCAAGCTGCACTTAGGTAACTTTCACGGTGCGCTTAAAAACTGGGTGACGCTGCAGGACAAGTACAACTGCTATTTTTTCGTGGCGGACTTACACTCCTTAACCACGGCTTACGAACACACGGAAAACCTGGCCGAAAACAGCCACAGCATGCTGGTGGATTGGCTGACGGCGGGGCTGGACCCGAACAAATGCACGATTTTTATTCAATCGGACGTACCCGAAGTAAGCGAATTGAACACGCTTTTGGGGATGATTACGCCGTTGGGTTGGCTGCTTAGAAACCCGACGTATAAAGACCAGATTCACGAACTTTTAAAACAAAAATACGCCGGCCAGCTGGATGATAAAACGCTGGCTGAAAAAGTGAACTCCATCGCCGGGGACGAAGATATTTCTTCCTTCGGTTTTTTGGGCTATCCGGTGCTGATGGCAACGGACATTTTAATCCAGCAGGCGGCGTACGTGCCGGTAGGAAAGGACCAGACCGCCCACTTGGAAATTGCCCGCTCCATCGCACGCCGCTTTGCCGAAATTTACGGCGAACAAGTGTTCACGGAGCCGGCCCCGCTGTATACCACCGTGGCCCGCGTGCCGGGGCTGGACGGAAGAAAAATGTCCAAATCCTACCACAACGCCATCTCGCTGGGCGAAGACGTGGACTCCGTACGCAAAAAAGTGATGACGATGTTCACCGACCCCAACAAGAAAAAAGCTACCGACCCCGCCAACCCCGAAGGGTGTGTGGTGTATGCGTTCCACAAAATTTACAACCCCAACGCCGCCAAACGCTGCGAAGAATGCAAAGCGGGCGCCTTGGGCTGTGTGGCGTGCAAAAAAGAATTGTTCGCTTTGATGGAACCGGAACTCCAAGCGTTTGTGGAACGGCGCAAAATGTTTGACAACGACAACGCCTTGTTGGAAAAAATCGTAAAAGAAGGCAAAGAACGCGCCCGCGCCAACGCGGCCAAAACGCTGGCCGCCGCCAAAAAAGTAATGCGCATTACGCATTAAAGGGAATTTATGTTAGCTCCTGCACCGATAAATGTTCATATCAACGTGTTTGAAGGCCCGATGGACCTGCTGCTGCACTTGATTAAAAAAGACAACCTGGACATTTGCGACATCAACATTGCGGAAATAACCCAGCAGTATTTGGATTATTTAAACGTAATGAAGGAGCTGAACCTGGAAGTGGCGGGCGAGTTTTTGGTAATGGCCAGCACGCTGATGCAAATCAAGGCCAAGACGCTGCTTCCTTCCCAAGCGCCGACGACGGAGGACGAAGGGCCCAACCCCGTAAAAGAATTGGTGGCCAAGCTGGTGGAATACCAGAAGTACAAAGAAGCCAGCAAATTTTTGGAACAAAAGTTTGAAGAAAACAAAGACAGCTTTTACCGTTCCGCACCGATTTTTGACAACGGGGAAAAGGTTATCAACCTGCAAATGTTTGATTTGCTCTCCGCCGTCAAGCGCGCGTTTGAACGCTTGGACGAGCGCAAACGCATTGAACTGCTCAAGGTGGAAGAATTCCCCATTGAAACCAAAATGGAAAAAATCGTCCATATGCTGGCCCACCGCGAATGGGTGCTGTTGGACGATATTTTTGTGGGGGAAACCAAAAAACGCGGGATTATCACGTGTTTTATGGCGCTGTTAGAGCTGATGAAAATTAAAAAACTCATCGCGCGCCAGGACGAAAAACTGGGCCAAATACGGATTTATTTGAACCCGGAAAACAAAGACAAAGATTTTAAAACCTTAATGCACGGCGAAGAAACCAAGTAGCCGCCCGGAGGAATTGCTATATGCCAACCGAAGAAGAATTGCAAAATCAAGCCGCCGTTTCCGCTGTTCCGCCCGCTGAGGCGCAGGAATCGGCCGCCGACTCTCTTTCCTCCGAGGCAGCGGCGCCGCAAACCGAAGCGGCCGCCGAGGCAGTTGCCGAACCCGCCGTGCAGACGCCGCAACCGACCGCCGAACAAGCCGAACCGGCGGATGAACAAGTGGCGCAACCGCAGGAATCGGCCGCCGAAGCCGCAACGGAACAAGTGGCGCAACCGCAGGAATCGGCCGCCGAACAAGAACCCTCCGCCACCCACAAGGCCCAGGCGGAAGACGAAAAACCCTTTGAACTGGTGCCCACCAGCGAGTTTAAACAAATTGTAGAAACGCTTTTGTTTATTACGGACCGCCCGCTAAAACCCGGCCGCATTGCGGACGTGATTGACGGCGTGGACGCGCGCCGCGTGCGCGAAATGATTTTGGAAATCCAGGACGATTACCTCCGCCGCAACAGCGCCATCCAAGTGGTGGAAGTCGGCGGCGGGTTTCAAATGTCCACCAAGCCCGAATACGGCCGCTGGGTGCGCCGTTTATATAACGAAAAAATGACCACCAAACTTTCCAACGCGGCACTGGAAACGCTGGCCATTATTGCTTACAAGCAACCGATCACCCGGGCGGAAATGGAAGCCATCCGCGGGGTGGACGTGGCCGGCCCACTGGAAAGATTGCTGGAGCGCTCGCTTGTGCGCGTGGTGGGCAAGAAGGACACCGTCGGCCGCCCGCTGGTGTACGGCACAACCGATGAATTTTTGCGGATGTTCGGCTTAAATAAAGTGTCCGACCTGCCCGATTTGCAAGTATTTGCCGCCAAGTCCCTGCACGAAAAGCAGGAAGATTTGCCGTTTGGCGAACCGCTGCCGCCGCTGGCGGAGCCGGGCATTATCCCGCTGGAAGAATTGGAAGGCGAGGAACGCCTGGAAGCGCTGGACTCGTCGGCCGACCCGTTTTTTAAACGCAACAGCTATAACAAGGGCGATTTCTTTGGCGAGCCTGTCACGCAGCCGGAGTCCCCGGCCGCAGGCGACGCCGCCCCGCAGGAACAACCTGCCCAACTGCCGCACGCTCCCGCCGCTCAACCGGCCGAAGCGGCGCCGGAAACCGCACAAACTCCGGCTGAAACCCAGCCGCAAACGCAGGACGTACCCCAGGAGGATAAATAGTTATGAATATCGTTTTAGCCGCAAGCGAAGCATTCCCGTTTTGTAAGACCGGCGGTCTGGCCGATGTGGTGGGCGCTTTGTGCCAGCAGTTTGCCATGCGCAAAGGCAACAAAGTGCTGCTGTTCCTGCCGCATTACCGCAGCATTGTGCGGGTGTCTTCCTTAAAAGTCGTGCCCGGCGTGTATTTAATCCCGATCGGGGACCGCATTGAACAAGTTTCCCTTTCCTATATTAACTGGGGCAACGTGCTGGTGTTTTTTGTGGGCAGCCGCAAGTATTTTGACCGCCCCGAACTGTACCGCACCAAGGCGGGCGAATTCCCGGATAACGACGAACGCTTTATTCTGTTCAGCCGTGCGGTATTGGAAGGGTGCAAATTCATCGGCTTCCGCCCGGACATCATCCACTGCCACGACTGGCAGACGGGCTTAATCCCGGCGTATTTAAAAACCGTCTACAAGCTGGACGCTTTCTATACCCGCACCCGCAGCCTCTACACCATTCACAACATCGCCTACCAAGGGCACTACCCCTACTCCACCTTTAAAAAAGCCGGCTTCCACCCCGTGGATTACACGCCGGACAAATTTGAGTATTACGGCGGCATCAGCTTTTTAAAAAGCGGCATCGTGTTTGCCGATAACATCAACACCGTCAGCCCCAACTACGCGCGTGAAGTCCAGACGGACCCCGCCATGGGCTTTGGGCTGGAAGGGCTGCTGCGCTACCGCAGCAAAAATTTCTGCGGTATCGTCAACGGCATTGATACCGACGTGTGGGACCCGGAAATTGACCCCGTGCTCCCCATCGGCTACGACGCCAGCGAAGTAACCAAAGGCAAACTGGCCGCCAAACTGGCCCTGCAGCAACAGTGCAAACTGACGCAGGACCCCGAAAAGCCGGTCATCGGCATTGTGTCGCGCCTGGACTACCAAAAAGGGTTGGATGTGGTGGTCAGCCTGATTGAACGGCTGAAAGACCGCGCCCAATTTGTGGTGCTGGGCATGGGCGACCCGATGCTGGAAAAAGCCTACCAAAGCCTGGCGCGCAACAATCCGGCCAGCGTCAGCTACAACGGCCGCTTGGACGAAGATTTGGCCCACCGCATTTATGCGGGGGCGGATATTTTCCTGATGCCGTCGCGCTTTGAGCCGTGCGGCCTTTCGCAGTTAATCGCCATGAAGTACGGCACCCTGCCCGTCGTGTCCAAGGTGGGGGGATTGGTGGATACGGTGCGCGGGTATCGCCCCGGCAACGAAGACACCGCCACAGGGTTCTTTATTGAAGAATTTAACGAAAACGGCATTTATGCCACGGTGGACTACGCCTTGCGCATTTTTAACGACCGCCAACTCTGGACGCGCCTGGTGCGCAACGCCATGCGGCAGGATTTGTCGTGGGATAAATCGGCGCAAGCCTACTTGGACTTGTACCGCAAAACCATTAATTAGGAGATTGTATGAAGAAATTTTACCGCACATTGGGCCTGTTGTTGGCGTGCCTGCTGTTGGGGGGCACCTTGCAGGCGGGGAACGTAAAAAACGTGATTTGGATTATCGGGGACGGTATGGGCCCCGACGCCATGGGATTTTTTATGCAGGGGGTGCGCTACGGCGGCCTGAAAGATTACCCGGATAAAGTATCCCACCTGGAACAATTTTTGCAAAACGCCCAGTGGGGGCTGTTTTTCAACAATACCTATGATACGGTGGTGACCGACTCCGCCGCGGCGGGTACGCAAATGGCCACGGGCCGCCTGTCCCGCCCGGAATCGGTAGGGGTGGATTACAACGGTCAGCCGGCCGACAATTTGCTGGAGTTGGCCCGCAAACAGGGCAAAGCGGTGGGCGTCATTTCCGATGCGTACGTGACGGACGCCACGCCCGCGGCGTTTTTGGCACACGTGCCCAACCGCGGCGAAAAAATGGAAATTGCCCGCCAGATTGTGGCTTTTGAGCCGGACGTACTGCTGGGGGGCGGACTTAAATATTTTTCCACGGGGGAAAACAAAAAATTATTGAGTGAAGCCAAAAAGAAAGGCTACCGCGTGGTGAAGAACAAAAAAGAATTGTCCGCCGTAAAATCCGGCCGCGTGCTGGGCTTGTTTGCCGATACCTCCATGCCCATGGCGGTGGAAATGCACCGCTACCCCAAGCTGCCCACGCTGACGGAACAAACCCAAAAAGCGGTGGAACTGCTCAGCCAAAACGAGGACGGCTTTGTGCTGGTGGTGGAAGCCGGCAAGATAGACTGGGCCGCCCACGCACACGACGCCGGGGCCTGGTTCTACGAAATGAAAGAGCTGGATAATTTATTACAATATGTGCAGGCTTTCGCCGATAAAAACGGCGAAACGCTGGTCTATTTAAATGCCGACCACGACACCGGCCTGGGCGCCTTTGCCTACCGCCACGTGGGCAAGCAAAAAGCCATGCAAAAAACGGCCCAGGGCGAAGTGCTTTACGGCGGGGATGTGGATTACGCGTCGTTTGACACGTTTGCCCAGCTGGAAAAGCAACAAAGCAGTTTGTACTATTTGGAAGAAGAACTCAAACAGCTGCCCGCCGAAAAATTAACGCCCGCGTATTTGCAGAAACGGTTTGACGAGGCGTTGGGAATGAAAGTGGATATTTCCAAATTTGACAATTTGACCGACGTGAGCGGCCTGTTTGAACAATTAAACGAATCCCGCGGGCTGGTGTGGGCGACGCCGAACCATTCGTCGCTGGCTATTTTAAGCGCGGCGTACGGGCCGCAGGCGGACGAATTTGCGGGCGTATACCACAATACGGACATTTTGCCGCGTTTTAAACAAGCCTTGGGCTGGAGTGATAAATGAAGGATAAAGAGTTGACCGAATTTTTTGAGGGGAACAAACAAAAAAAATCCGCACCGAAGCAGGTGTTGCGGCTGCACCGGCGGCTGTTTTTGCTGGTGTTTGCGGTGGCGGTGCTGCTGCAGAGCGTGGTGTTTGTGGATATGCGCCTGGGCAGTTACTACCGGGAAATGGACGACAATTTTAAAGTATTGCTGACGGTGAACGGCGAAACCGACAACCAAAAGCTGGAAGAAATCGGCGAGTCCCTGAACCAAAAGCGGGACATTACGTCCGTGCGGCTGTTTTCCCCGCAGGACGCACTGGAAACGGTCAAACGCCAAAACCCGCAGCTGACGGACGCGTTGCTGCTGATGGGCAAAAACAAGATGCCCGCATATTTTGAACTGAAACTAAATTCCCGCGCTATCAATAACATTCGCCCGTTTATAGACAACCTGGCGGCGGAATATCCGTCGCTGGCGCCGCATTATAATTTTGAACACGCGCGGCTGTTGTTCTTTACGGGGCTGTGCGCCAAACTGTTGCATATTGCGGTTATTTTTGCGCTGTTAATCTTTTTGGCCTTTATGTTTTTGGTGGAGGCCTATCCGTCCAACGAAGTGCGCGCCCATTATCTGGGGGGCGCGGTGTCGGGCGTGTTGGCGGGGCTGGCGTCGTGCGCGTTTTTTGCGGTGCTGGTGTTTCCCACCGGGTTTTTGGTGCAGGCCGCGGGCCAGTTTACGACGCTGGGCCGGCAGCTTTTGATGTTGGCCTTCTGCGGATTGTTCGGGTGGACGTTATCAAAATGGCAAAAATTTTAAGCGTATTTTTGGCCCTGCTTTTTTGCACTTCGCCGCTTTTCTGCGATGAAGCGGCCGACCGTAAACGCGAAATAGAAAAGCTGAAAAAGGAAGCCGCGCAAAAAGAGCAGGAGCTGAAAAAATACCGCGAACAGGAACAGAAAATTTCCAAAGAAATTTCCGCCCTGGAAACCCAAAAAGCACGTGCCGAACGGATGAAAAACAAGGTAGAGTCCGACATTACGTACGTGGAGCAGAATTTGCTGTCTATTGAAGACAAGCGCGCCGCGCTGGAACGCAGTATGCCCATGTGGCAGGGCGTGGTGAGCGAAGAACTGGAAAATTATTATTTCACGCCTTCCTGCCCGTATTGCCCGGGCGGATACAGCC